>CAZSPW010000020.1:11871-20723 GCA_964608575.1 uncultured Burkholderiaceae bacterium
ACTTATTTCACCAACTGATTGAGCTGGATGATGGGCAACAACACTGCCAGCACAATCAACATCACCACGCCGCCCATGCCAACAATCAGAAGTGGTTCCAGAATCGTGGCCAATTGCATAGCGCGGCGCTGCACTTCACTCGATAGCTGACGCGCAGCGCGTTGTAGCATCACAGGCAACTGCCCCGTTTGTTCACCCAAACGGGCAAACATGGCCAAGATGCCAGGGAAGCGCTTTTTCTGCGCCATGGCCGAGGCCAGTGGCGCACCCTCACGCACCAAAATCAAGGCATCTAAAGCATCGGCTTGCATGGCTTTATTTGACAAGGTATCAGCTGCAGCTTGCAAGGCGCGCAAAATCGGCACGCCTGCGCCCACCAGCATGGCTAGGGTGCTGGCAAAACGGGCGCTGTTATAGCCCCGCGCCAAGCGTCCGACCAAAGGCAGATTCAGCCAAGCCGCATCAATTTTTAAGCGCGTGGCTGGGTTTTTGCGCAATTGAAAAAAACCAAAAACTACCGCAGCCAACAGCAATAACATCAACCACCACCATTGGCGTACAAAGGCACTAAAGCCTAGCATCAGGGTGGTGAGAAAAGGCAGGGCTTTTTTCGTGCCAGCAAACACCCCTGCCACCTGCGGCACCACATAGGTGACCAAAAACGCGACGATAAAAACCGCGATCAAAGACACGATCATGGGGTAGAGCGCCGCGCCCATGATTTTGCTGCGCAGGGCTTGCTGCTCTTCCAAATCGTCAGCCAGGCGATCGAGCACCAGCCCCAAATTGCCTGAACCTTCGCCCGCAGCAATCACCGCCGTATAAATTTCATCGAATTCTTTGGGGTGCTGCTGCAAAGCCTTGGCAAAACTGGCGCCCGCATTCACCTCGGCGCGCAAATTGGCCAGCAGATGGCGTAGCTCAGGCTTTTCAGCCTCTTCGCCTAGGGCTGTCAAGGCGCGCTCCAGCGGCAGGCCGCTGCTGACCAAGCCCGCTAACTGCCGCGTCCACACCGTCAAACCGACTTGATTGAGCACGCGCGGCGTGAAGATTTGCAGCTGCAGCAAGGATGGGCTCTGCCCATCTGCCGCCGCCGCTGCACTGCCCACAGCGGGCTGCACACTGACAGGCGCCAAGCCACGCGCGCGCAAAGCACTGCGTGCCGCCCTGGGGCTGTCGGCATCGATCAGGTCTTTAACGGTTTTACCCTCAGCGTCAAGGGCTTCAAAGGCGTAGGCTGTCATGCTGTGCTGGTTTTGGTTTTGCTATGAAATTTCAATTGATTAAAGTGAGCTGCTCAGGCAGTTTTTTCGGCGATTTATGTTTAAAAGATACTTAAAAATAGCCCTATTTTTAGCCGTCTTTCGTGACCCGTAAAACCTCTTCGCGGCTGGTAATGCCCAGTTGTACCAAACGCTCGCCATCTTCGCGCATCAATTGCATACCGCCAGCCAGACCCGCGTTGCGGATCTCGGCTTCGGATTGGCTACTGTGGATGAGTTCACGGATTTTTTCGTTCACCACTAAGAGCTCAAACACGCCACGGCGCCCTTGGTAACCTGTTTTATTGCAAGCCGCGCAATCTTGGTGCAGCTCGGGGTCAAAGGCGATATCGCCGCTTAAGACTTCCCCCTGCTGGCCGATAAAGCCCTTGCCCTGGCACACGCTGCAATAACGCCGCACCAGGCGTTGTGCCAACACGCCCAAGAGCGAGGAAGACAAGAGGAAAGGCTCGACCCCCATATCGATCAGGCGTGTGACGGCACTGGCAGCATCATTGGTGTGCAAAGTAGCTAAAACCAAATGCCCTGTGAGTGAGGCTTGAATGGCGATTTGCGCGGTTTCAATATCGCGTATCTCGCCAATCATGATGACATCGGGGTCTTGCCGCAAAATCGCGCGCAACGCCTTGGCGAAAGTCAAATCAATCTTGGCGTTCACCTGCGTCTGGCCTATGCCAGGCAGCTCGTACTCTATCGGGTCTTCCACCGTCATGATGTTGGTGCCCGCCGCGTCCATTTGTGCCAGCGCCGCATACAGGGTGGTGGTTTTACCCGAGCCTGTGGGGCCTGTCACTAGCACAATGCCGTGGGGCTGCGCCACCAATTGATTAAAGCGCGCCAGCGTTTGCCCTTCCATACCCACTGCGGCCAAGGTCAATTTTGATTCACTTTTATCCAGCAAACGCAGCACTGCGCGTTCGCCATGAGCTGAAGGCAGAGTAGAAACGCGCACATCAATGGCGCGACTGCCCAAGCGCAGAGATATGCGGCCGTCTTGTGGCAGGCGTTTTTCGGAAATATCCAAATCCGCCATGATTTTCAGGCGGCTGATCAGCGCCGCGTGCAGGGCGCGATTGGGCTGCACCACTTCGCGCAAGCTGCCATCGACACGGAAACGCACGCTGGAGTGGCGTTCATAAGGTTCAATATGAATATCGCTGGCGCCATCGCGTGCCGCCTGCGTCAGCAAGGCGTTGAGCATGCGAATAATGGGCGCGTCATCCGCCGCCTCCAGCAAATCTTCCACAGCAGGCAGGTCTTGCATCATGCGGCTCAAATCGGCCACGCTTTCCACTTCATTGACCACCGCTGCGGCATTGCCATCACCTTGGCTATAGGCCGCATTGATGCGCTGCGCCACATCGTCTGGGCTGCTGCTCTCTACGCGCTCCACTGCGTAGTGGCGCAACACCTCCGTCACCGCAGTGCGCGAGGTTTGGGGCGAGAGCAATAAAGACAATGCGCCCGCATCTTCGCTCAGCAGCAACTGCTGGCTACGGGCAAAGCTATAAGGCAGGGGGAAACGAGCCATGCGCAACTTTCGTGAACCTTAACGGGTTTAAGGCGTGCGCAAGCTATTGCTATGCGGCTGATTCTGACGATACAGCTTATCCAATGGCGATGGGTTAGCGCCCTTGTCTGCCGCTGGCGCTGGCGGCAGGGAATTGCTGAGTTTGAGCGAGGTTTGCGGCAGGCTTTGCGTCATATTCATAGTCGCAGGGTTGTTGTCCGCAGGGCGCTCAGGCAGGCTGGGCACAGGTTTGTTCTCAAAAATCAGGTGGCGCCCAGGCTGCAAGGCTTGCTGCTTATCGCGCATATCTTGATACTTGTTATCCGAGAAAGCCGCCGTCGCCGCTTCGGTGCGCAACACCGTCGGGCGAATAAACACCATCAAATTGGTTTTTTTGCGTGCACGGTTTTGTGATTTGAACAAACTACCCAAGCCTGGAATATCGCCCAGCACAGGCACTTTGGTTTGGCCATCGGTGTATTCATCTTGTAGCAGGCCGCCCAGCACCACAATCGCGCCGTCATCGACGATGACATTGGTTTCAATCGAGCGTTTATTGGTAATCAAGCCAGCAGGATCGTTTTTGGATGAGGGGTCGACATTCGAGATTTCTTGAAAAATCTTCAGCTTGATCGAACCATCATCATTGATTTGCGGTTTCACGCGCAGGGTCATACCCACATCTTTGCGTTCTATGGTTTGGAAGGGGTTATCCACCGTGTTGTTGTTTTGTTGGTATGAGCCTGTGACAAAAGGCACATTCTGCCCCACGATGACGCGCGACTCTTCGTTATCCAAGGTCAATACATTGGGCGTGGCCAAGATATTGCCATCGCCCGTGCTTTCCAAGAAATTGGCCAGCATACCGAGGACATAAACCCCGCCTGTATTGTGGAAGACACCAAAATTCAAACCGCCTGCAACTTTGCTGGCATCAATACTGCCGGGCTTGGTAGTGGCAGCACCGATGATATTGCCCATGCCCGAGCCAAAATTGGTGCCTAAGACCCCTATATTGGTATCGCCGCTTTTGCCTGTCGCGCCCTGCCACTGAATACCAAAATCGGTCAGTTTGTTGGTGTTGACTTCAGCAATCAAACTTTCAATAAAGACTTGAGCCGGGCGTGCGTCTATTTTCTCGATCACCGCTTTGAGCTGGCGGTATTGCGCATCGGGCGCAGTGATGATGAGGGAATTCGTTGCTGCGTCAGCTTGAATCTGCACATTGCTGGCCTGCGCCGCTTGACCATTAAGACCTATGCCTGTGGGCAAAACAGAGCGCAAAGTCGCCGCAATTTTGGTGGCATCACCGCTTTTGAGTTTGACGACATAAACCCCAGCAGTGACCGCATCAGGGGCTGAGCCACCTTGAAAATCACGATCTAAGCCCTGCACCAAAGAGCGAATTTGCGTCAATTGCACGGGATTGGCTGCACGCACAATAATGGCGTTACTGCGGCTATCAGCCAAAATCATGGGGCCGCTACTAGCACTCGCCCCGCCTGCGGCGCTGCTCATGCTGCTTTCGCTCAACTTCACCACCAAAGGGGCAATTTCACTGGCACTGGCATTGCGCAGAGGAATGACCTCTAAATCTGTGCCCTTGGCCACATCTTGCGAAGCAATCAGCTTGGCTGCACGCTGCAAGTTATCAGCATAGTCGGTAATGATGAGGGAGTTATTGCTGGCATTGATGGTGATACTGCTGCCCGCGCCCAGAAGTGGGCGCAATACGCTGGCCATATTGTTGGCATTCTCATAACTCAGCGGAAATACTTGTGTGGCAATTTGGTTGCCACGCAGTTGACTGGCGCTGCTCGCATCGCTGACCTTGCCCGCCCCAATTAAAGTATTGCTCTGCAATTTGGCATCCGCTTCGGGCACCAGTTTATAAATGCCTGCGGTTTCTACTACCGTATAGCCCTGCAGGCGCACAGCAGACAAAAACTGATCGTAGGCTGCCGAAGTGCTGACAGGCTTATCAGACACCATATTCACACTGCCCTTGACACGCGGATCCACCACCAAATTGCGCCCCGTCATGACAGCAATCGCGCGCGCCACCTCGGCAATTTCGGCATTAACAAAATTCAGCGTGACCGTGTTCGATTGCGCAGGCACCAACGCCGCTGCGAAACTCAAACCCAGCACCAGCGCGGAAGCTCGCAGCCATGCCGCGCTAAGCAAAAAACGAAATGATGCGTTCATAAGCACAATGTTCTAAATAGGAGCAAACGGTTGAGCACGCTAGACAAAGCGCCTCAAAAACGAAATACGCTGACAGCGCCATTGCGCTGCCCAATCACATTAAGGATATTGGCCAAGCTTTCTTCATAGCCAGGCGCAGCTTGCGCTTGACCAGCAAAAGCAAAACGACCATTTTGCCAGCCACCATCACCTTGCAACTGCAGCGCACCCGATAAAGTAGATAACTGCACACTGGTGTTAGCGCCTCCGATTAAGGCAATTTGATAGCTGCCCAGAACCGGCAGAGTCGCCAAACTAGAGGAGAGTTGCAACAATTGCAATTGCGCGCCGCCCTGCAATTGCCACTGCTGGCTCTGGCTCTGGCTCTGGGTTTTAAGTAATAGCTGTGGGCTAGAAAGCACCACCTCGCCATCAAAACCCAGGGTATTAAAAGGGGTGCCTAGGCCAGCCAACAAAGTAGCCGGTAGCCGCATATCTAAATTTTGCACTCGCACCTGTTGCTGCCTCCAGCCAGGCTGCCAATGCAAGAGCGCGGCACGGCTAGCGCAGCACTCAGGCAACAAGGTCAATTGCACGCCCAACCCTAAGATGTCAGCCGTCCAGCGCAGACGCTCGGGCAGGAGTACAGGTTTTTGTCCACCTGGCACCAGCAGCAAACGGGCTGAGCCTCGCCACACACTGCCTTGGGCATCAACCAGCTGCACTTTGTTTTGACTAGCCTTGGCTACTGCTGCCGCCAACCAAGACGCAGGAGCGTGCAGCAATACGGTGATCAGCACCCCAAGCAACACTCCAGCAAAAGCCCAAAACGCTAACCCAGGCACACTCGTGCTGGCATGAAAGGGGGAGGAAAAACGCTGCTTCATCATTGCGTTCAATCCCGTGGTGGCAAGCGCAAAACAACCGTACCCGACCACACTGCACCACTGCCATCTGCGCCCGCAGCCGCGGCTTTCAACTCACTCGAAACAGGCAAGGCTTTAGCGTTATGCCGCGCCGCCGCCAACCATTGCGCCAAGGCGTGCGCAGGTACAGCCTGCAACTGTACGGTAACTTGATCGCCCAATAAATTGATAGTGGCATTGGCTGGCAAATAGCTGCGCGTGGTTTTGCCTAGTGCCAAATAAGCCGCATCAAACGATAGGCTAGGAGCTGCTTTCAAAGCCTGTGCTTGGAGCTGAAGCACCTGTACCGCAGCCAAATTTTTATCTAAGTGTTGGCGCTCTGCTGGCACCGTTTGCCAAGTTTTTAAGGCCGGCACCAGCAACAACCACAACAAACCAGCCAATAGTGCGCCGGCGATAGCCAGAACCATCGTTTGCTCGCGTTGAGCTAGGTTTTGCCATTGCGCATTCCAAGAAAAAGTGGCCATATCTACCCTTGAGCAACATGTTCTGCTGTGCGCAAACTGCTCACAACTGCGGCCGGCGCAGCCTTGGCAGGCACAGGGACTGGAGCCTGGGCGCCGTTGCGGCCAGTGTCTGCAGCGCGTATTTCTAAGGCGTCCCCTACAGTCAAAACTTGGTAACCGGCCGCAGCCGCTGCACTGCGTAAATCTTGTAAGGCTTGTGCAGGCAATGCATTACCGCGCAGACGCAAAACTTGCCCGTCATATTGCAGTTGACTGCCCTCAGGCATGGCGGGCAGGGCTGAGGCCAACAGGGCGAGTTGAGGCTCCAAATCAGCCGCGGTCAAAGTTCCTGTAGCCTGCCGCAAGGCCTGCAATTTTTGCTCTGCTTGCTGCACTGGATTCGCACCCACATAAGTCGCGCCCGTGATATCGCTAACCATTGCACGCAATTGCTTTTGCTGCGACGCCAGGGCTTGTCTCTCTTGCCAAGCCCATATATTCAAACCCACTATCTGTGACAACAGCAAAACCGCGGCACCTACACGCGCCCAGCGCCAAGCGGGGGCAAAGGCCAATTGCCGTGCACCGCGCAAGAAACGATTCCAAATACGGCTGCCGCCACTGGTGGCCAAATCGAACTGCCCCAAATTCCAAGCAGATCCTAGTGCCTGCGTTAAATACACTGGGCTTTGCACGATGGATAAATTCGCCCCATCGGGCAAAAGTTTTTGCGCTTGCGCTGCCACCCCAGGCTCTGCACTCAACCGCGCTTGCGCCCAATCTACGGGCAATAAAGCACTGGCATAGGCCAAGGGTGCGCACAGCACGCCTTGCGCATCGGCATACACCCAAGCGCCAGCGTCATCATGCGTAGTACTAAAGTGCAATTTCGCAGTCTCTTGTGGCTCGGCCTCAGGCACGATGCGATCGACTGTGCGCCCTTGCGCCTCAAATAACTGCAACCAAGCCGCGAGCCAAGCTTTATCGCACGCAGCTAACCAGGTTTTTTCTCCGCCTGCTGCCTGTGCAGGCAAGGCCAGGTGCAAGGCGCTGACATCGCCCAGCACTTGCTCCTCTACCAAACCTTCTAAAACTGCACGCAATTTGCCTGCAGGTAAGCTGCGCCCAGGTTTGGGCAAATCCACCTGCAACCAAGTCAATTGCTGCGCGGGCACTTGCAACACCAATTCGCTGGCCTTAGGCCATTGCGGCAGCGCAGCCACGCCTGTATCCACCAGCAAAGCACTATCGCTGACCAAGGCGTAGGGCAGCTGTGCGCCAGTAACGGCGGCAGTAAGAGGCAGCGAAACAATAAGGCTGGACATGAGGTGGAGCAAATAAACTAATGCGCTTTTTACAAGCGCAACATCGGCGCATTGTAAGGGGGTAAAGCCAGCAAGCTGGCGGTGCGCTCAGGCATGCTGCAACTGAGCGTGACGCAGGTGCGACAGCGGCCACCTACAATAATGAAGGCATGACGCGATAGACAGCCAGATTTTCATAAGGAAAACCCGTTTTGAAGCCGCCAAATATGCCTGAGCAGCTCATAAAAATAGAGCAATACGCACGCGAATTGGGCTTTAGCCATATTGGTGTCAGCGGCATTGATTTGCGCCACGCCGAAGCAGGTTTGCAAGCATGGCTGGCAGCTGGCTTCCACGGCAGCATGGCCTACATGGCCGCGCACGGCATGAAGCGCGCCCGCCCCGCTGAATTGGTGCCCGGCACAGTCAGCGTAATTTGTGCGCGCATGGATTATTTACCGCGCGATTTGGATTTAGCCGACGGCGCTTGGCGCGAACGCGAATTAGCACGCCTGCAAAACCCGACTGAGGGCATCATCAGCGTTTACGCCCGAGGCCGTGATTACCACAAAGTACTGCGCAACCGCCTGCAAAAACTGGCTGATCGCATCGCCGCCGATGTCGGGCCGCTGGGGCATCGCGTCTTTACCGATTCTGCCCCCGTACTGGAGGTAGAAATGGCCACGGGCGCCAATTTAGGCTGGCGCGGCAAACACACCCTGATGCTTTCGCGCGAAGGGTCGATGAGCTTTATTGGCGAGATTTATGTCGATTTAGCCCTGCCGCCCACCCCGCCCCTGCCCGAAGATGCGCGCTGCGGCAGCTGCCGCGCCTGCGTGGATGCCTGCCCGACGGGGGCCATCGTCGCGCCCTATCGCCTAGATGCGCGGCGTTGTATCTCTTACCTGACCATCGAGCACGCAGGCGCGATTCCTGAGGAGCTGCGCCCGCTGATGGGCAACCGCATCTACGGCTGCGACGACTGCCAACTGGCCTGCCCCTGGAATAAATTTGCCGGCAAAGCCAGCCTGCCCGACTTTGATGCGCGTGACGGCATGGCGGGCAGCAGCCTGCTGCAATTGCTGGCCTGGGACGAGGCGGAGTTTTTGCGCCGCACCGAAGGATCGCCCATCCGCCGCATAGGGCATGAGCGCTGGCAGCGCAATATTGTGGTCGCTTTGGGTAATGCTTTGCGC
>CAZSPW010000021.1:0-20694 GCA_964608575.1 uncultured Burkholderiaceae bacterium
CCCGCACCGCGCACATCACCATGCATAAAGCCTGTACTAAAACCTAGCAAAATAAAACCAATATGGCCAATGGTAGAAAACGCCAACATGCGATAAATATTGCTTTGCGCAATAGCAGCCAAATTGCCTACCAATAAAGAGGCAACGGCCAAAATCAAAGTCATCTGCTGCCACACTGGCATCATGAAAGCCAGGCCTTCAACCAAAAGGCGCAAGATCAAACCGAAAGCGGCGAATTTAGAAGCACCAGCGATCAGCAAGGTGACGACTTTAGGCGCGCCTTGATACACATCAGGTGCCCACATATGGAAAGGCACTGCGCTGAATTTAAAACCTATGGCAGTAACAATCAGCACCAAGCCCAAAACGAGCAATTGCGGGTTCATGCTCTCTTGCTGCTGCATGATGGACATAAAAACTTCTTGCAATTGCAAATGCCCAGTTGCGCCGTAAACCAGAGAAATACCAAAAAGCAAAAAACCACTGGCGATACAGCCCAAAACAAAGTATTTGATGGCCGCTTCGATGCTTTGGCCATTGTCACGGTTCATGGCCACCATGCCGTAAGTCGATAGGCTCAGGAGTTCAAGCCCCAAATAGATGGTCAGCATATTGCCCGCGCTCACCAAAATGCACAGGCCTAGCAAAAGGAAAAGCGCCAGTACAAAAAACTCGCCCCCGCGCGCTAGTAAACCCGTTGCTACGGCGTAATGGCGGCCATATACCAGTGTGACAAATACGGCCACACTAGCAAAGAGTTTGAGCGCATTAGCCATGGCATCGCTGACGATGGTGCCACTGAAGCCAGAGAACTTTTGCACAATCTCCGCATTGGCGCCCAAAAAATTGGGGCTGATTTGTGCACCTAAAGAAATGGCGTAATACACGCTGACCGCAGCCAGAGTAAACAAGCTGAGGTAGTAGGCCAGTGGGCGCAGAACCGCTCGGCTGCCGACATCAACCAGAAGAATCAAACTGGCCATGACCAAGAGAAAAATCTCTGGGTAGATCGCCATGAAACTGAGTTTATCCATGCTGTACTCTCGTCTAGGAGCTGGGCGCAGTGCCGAGCACTATCTTTTTATGAGCTGCTCAGGCAGCATCTGCGCCAAAAAATCGAAATATCTTTATAAATTATTACCTAGCAAAGCCACTTTGCCCTGACTCACATGTTCTATGAGTTGCTGCACGCTCGCTTCCATCGGGTCGGTAAAGGGTTTGGGGTGTAGCCCCATATAAATGGTGGCCACTGCAAGCACACCCAAAATCAACATTTCACGGGCGTTAATATCGCTCATCAAATGCACTTTGGGATTAGTGACAGGCCCCAGATACACACGCTTATAGAGCCATAGCGAATAAGCTGCGCCCCAAATTAAAGCACTAGCAGCTAGCACGCCCACCCAGAAATCAAACTTCACCGCCGCCAAAATCACCATCCACTCGCCTACAAAACCAGCCGTGGCAGGCAAGCCGCAATTGGCCATCGCAAATAACAGCGCAAAAGCCGAGAACTTGGGCATGGCTTGTATCACACCACCGTAGTCGGCAATTTCACGCGTGTGCAGGCGGTCGTACAACACACCTATGCACAAGAACATACCGGCAGAAACAAAGCCGTGGGCAATCATCTGCACAATACCGCCAGACAAGCCCAGTTTGTTAAAGACAAAAAAGCCTAAAGTGACAAAACCCATATGCGCGACAGACGAATAGGCCACCAGCTTTTTCATGTCTTTTTGCACGATGGCAACTAAGCCAACATAAACCACTGCCACCAAAGACAGGGCAATCATCAACCACGCCAACTCTCTAGATGCATCTGGCACGATGCCCAAATTAAAGCGCAGCAAACCATAAGCGCCTAACTTCAGCATGATGGCAGCCAACACGACAGAGCCGGCTGTAGGTGCTTGCACATGCGCGTCTGGCAGCCATGTATGCACTGGCCACATAGGAATTTTGACGGCGAAGGCGGCCAAGAAAGCGAAGAACAAAATCTTTTGCGCGCCCAGTGGAATCGCCAATTGCTGCCAGTCCAGGATGCTAAAGCTATAACCTGACTTGAAGAACAAGAACAGAATCGCCAGCAACATCAAGAAGGAACCCGCCAAGGTGTAGAGGAAGAACTTGAATGCCGCGTAAATACGGTTTTGCCCGCCCCAGATACCAATGATCAGATACATCGGGATCAGTGTGGCTTCAAAGAACAGATAGAACAGCACCGCATCCAAGGCGACGAAAACGCCTATCATGATGCCGCTCAAAATCAAAAAGCTAGCGGCGTACAGGTGAAAGCGGTCTGCTATCACTTCCCATGCAGACAAAATGGCGATGATGGTAATAAAAGCCGTGAGCAGCACAAACCACAGCGAAATACCATCTACGCCCAAGTGGTAGTTGATGTGAAAACGCGTGACCCAAGGCAAGTTTTCTACAAACTGCATGGCTGCGCTGCTGCTATCAAAACCCGTGTAAATCGGGATAGTGACGGCGAAACCTGCAATCGCTGCCAACAAGGCAAACCAACGCGCACCACCCTGCCCCAAGTAACGGCCAAATAGTGCTAGTACTACGCCCAAAATAATGGGCAAAAAGATCGATAAGCTTAAGTAAGACATAAGGGTGTGTACTTTGCTGTGTTTTTGGCCTTACAGCCCTAATTGCTGTGCCAAATATGGCCACAGAGCGTAAGTAGCCAAGCCAAATAGACCGGCAATCATGACTAAAGCGTAGTGGTAGAGGTAACCTGTTTGCACGCGCTTCGTAAGGGCAGATATCCACCCCACTACCTTCCAAGAGCCATTGACCAAGGCACCATCGATAAGGGTCTCATCACCAGCGCGCCAGAAGGCCGTGCCCAGAGCGCGAGTCAGGCGCGCTATCACATGCTCATTCAACCAGTCGAGGTAATACTTATGGTCTAGCAATTGATACACACCAATGCCTTCGAAGAAAGCTTTCAGGCGTGCAGGAATAGCAGGATTTTTTAAATAGAAATACCAGCTGGTGATAACTCCAGATAGCGCCAACCAGAAAGGTGCCGCCGTCAAGCCATGCAAGGCCATGGCCCAAGCACCGTGGATATCTTCGGCTAAATTCTGCATTGCGGGGTGAGCACTGTGATCCACAAAAATGGCTTTACCCAAGAACCCGCCCTCGCCCACAAACTGCATCAGGCTCCAGCCGCCAATAAAAGCCGAAGGAATGGCCAGCAAAATCAGCGGTAAATTGATGCTCCAACCTGGATTGATAGGCAGTTCGTGGTGCTCCTCATGGCCCGCATCGCTATGGTGCTCGTCATGCGGCAATTGATCCCACCGTTCTTTGCCGTGAAAGACCAAGAAATACATGCGGAAAGAATAGAAAGCTGTGATAAACACACCAGCCAACACTGCAAAATTCGCAAAACCGTGTGCAGGCAAATTACTGGCGTGTACAGCTTCAATGATGGCATCTTTGGAATAGAAGCCCGAGAACAGTGGCGCACCTATCAAGGCCAACGAACCCACTAACGAAGTCAACCAAGTAATACGCATATTTTTATAGCGTGCTAGGCCGCCCATATAACGGATGTCTTGGTTGTGGTGCATGGCCACAATCACCGCACCTGCGCCCAAGAACAGCAAAGCTTTAAAGAAAGCGTGCGTCATCAGATGGAAAACGGCAACGGAGTAGGCGGATGCGCCTAAGGCTACGGTCATATAGCCCAGTTGCGATAGGGTGGAATAAGCGACCACGCGTTTGATATCGTTTTGGATAATGCCCAAGATACCCATGAACAAGGCCGTGATTGAGCCCAAAATCATGATGAGGTTCAGCGCCGTATCTGAAAGCTCATACAGATAAGACATGCGCGCGACCATAAAAATCCCCGCAGTCACCATGGTAGCCGCGTGGATCAAGGCCGAAATAGGGGTAGGACCTTCCATTGAATCGGGCAACCAGACATGCAGTGGAAATTGCGCCGATTTACCCATAGCCCCGATAAAGAGGCAAATGCAAATCACCGTGATCAAAGCCCAATCAGCACCCGCAAAACTAGAGCCCAAAGTCAAGCCTGCGAATTTACCTTCTTGCGCAAAAGCGAAAATATCGTTGTAGTTGAGTGAGCCAACGGTAGAGGCAATCAAGCCTATACCCAAAATAAAGCCAAAATCGCCTACGCGATTGACCATAAAGGCCTTGAAGTTAGCAAAAATCGCCGTCGGCTTGTTGTACCAAAAGCCAATCAAGAGGTAGGACACCAGACCCACAGCCTCCCAGCCGAAGAAAAGCTGCAGCAAGTTATTGCTCATCACCAACATCAGCATGGCAAAGGTAAATAGGCTGATATAAGAGAAGAAGCGCTTGTAACCTGGATCCTCACGCATATAGCCCATGGTGTAGATATGCACCATGAGGGAGACAAAAGTCACCACGCACATCATCATGGCCGTCAGGCCATCGACCATAAAACCCACCTCCATGACGAGGCCGCCAATATTGGCCCATTCGTACACGGTGCCGTTATAGCTAGCGCCTTGCGTAAGCACTTGCCACAGCACTTGCGCTGACAGCGCAAAAGAAAGCGCAACGCCCGCAATAGCGATTGTGTGGCTGGCTGCACGCCCAATTAAATTGCCACCCATTTTGGTGCCGAAAATCCCCACCAAAAGCGCGCCAGCCAGAGGCGCCAGCGCGATCAAGAGCAGCGTCGTTAAAGAAAGGGTGTTGCCCATCGCCCTTATCCTTTCAATGTATTCAAGCCTTCGGGGCTGATTTCCGAACGATTACGGAAGATAAGCACCAAAATAGCCAAGCCGATAGCTGCTTCAGCGGCGGCCACGGTCAAAATAAAGAAAACGAAAACCTGGCCATGCAGATCATGCAGATAGCTGGAAAAAGCTACGAAATTCGTATTAACCGCTAGCAGCATCAACTCGATACACATCAGCAGGGTGATGATGTTTTTGCGATTGAGGAAAATACCCACCACCGCAGTCACAAACAAGAGAGCCGCCAGCACCAAGTAGTGCGACAGGCCTATAGTCATTGCGCTCATTTAAGCTTTTCCTCCTGCTGCTGCCGTCTCAACCACTGCTTCTGGCGTCTGAGCTACAGGCGCTGCCACTTGTACGGCTGGCATTTTGATCACTTCCATACGATCTTTGGCTTTCACCGCCACTTGCCAGCTGGCGTGTATCAGCTTGCTGTCCTTGCGTTCGCGCAAGGTCAAGGAAATAGCGACCACCATCGCCACCAACAAAATACAAGCGGCTACTTGCACCAGCAGAACATATTCACCAAACAGGATTTGCCCCAAG
This sequence comes from uncultured Burkholderiaceae bacterium, assembly GCA_964608575.1. GTDB lineage: Bacteria > Pseudomonadota > Gammaproteobacteria > Burkholderiales > Burkholderiaceae_C > JAMIFN01. The sequence goes on from CAZSPW010000021.1 coordinate 5,307, forward strand.
GCTGCCGTGTTAGAAGCACGGCCTGCACCATCGGGCACTGTCATGAGGCTAGGCGTGATATCAGGATGGCCAACGGTGCTCAGCACCATCATCATCTCAGCCGCGATCAAGGCACCGATAAAAATAGCCAAGCCAAAACGCCCCCAGAAGCCTTCCGTATGGCGTTCGAGTTTGATGTCCAGCATCATCACTACGAACATGAAAAGCACCATGACGGCACCAACATAAACGAGGATGAGGGTAATGGAGAGGAATTCAGCCCCTAGCATCATCCACAGGCAAGAACCTTGGGCAAAGGCCAAAACCAAATACAAAACCGCATGCACGGTATTGCTGGCAGTCACGACGCGGAATGCTGAAAACAGCAAAATGGCCGCGAATAAATAGAAAAGAAAAGGGGTCACGCTCATGGTTGTCATCTGCCCTTTGGTTAGCGGTATTTGGCATCGGCTTCTTTAGCCGCCCAGATCACTTTTTGGTATTTATCGCCTACGGCCAACAGCATGTCTTTGGTGTAGTAGAGATCGCCGCGTTTTTCACCGTGGTATTCCAGAATCGGGGTTTCCACAATGGAATCAACAGGGCAACTTTCTTCACAAAAACCGCAGAAGATGCACTTGGTCAGATCGATGTCGTAACGCGTGGTGCGGCGCGAACCATCTTCGCGCTGCTCGCTTTCGATGGTGATGGCCATGGCAGGACAAACGGCCTCGCACAGCTTACAGGCAATGCAACGCTCTTCGCCATTGTCGTAACGCATCAGAGCATGCAGACCACGAAAGCGCGGTGACAGCGGTGTTTTTTCCTCAGGAAATTGCACCGTGATTTTGCGTTTAAAGACATGTTTGCCTGTGACGCGGAAGCCCTTCCACAACTCCAGCAGCAAAAAGCTAGAGAGAAAGTCTTTCAAAGAAAATTGGGGTTTCAATGCACTCATGGTTTGCCCCTTACTGCCAGATATTCCAAGGGGTTTGCATCACCAAGCCCACCAAAACTAGCCATACCAGCGTCACTGGAATGAATACCTTCCACCCCAGGCGCATGATTTGGTCGTAACGGAAGCGCGGGAAAGAAGCCCGCACCCATAAGAACATGGTCACCAAGGCTGCGGTTTTGATACCCAGCCAAATCCACCCAGGGATAAAGCTGAGGAATTCAAACGGTGGCAGCCAGCCGCCTAAGAACATGAGCGCCGCCAATATGGATACCAACCACATATTGGCGTATTCAGCCAAGAAAAAGATGGCAAAGCCCATACCGGAATATTCAACCATGTGGCCGGCAACGATCTCGCTCTCGCCTTCGACCACATCAAATGGATGGCGATTGGTTTCAGCTAGGCCAGAGATGAAGTACACGATAAAGATAGGCAGCAGAGGCAGCCAATTCCACGACAGGAAAGTTGCGCCCGCATCTGCCATCTGGCCTTTACCTTGGCTCAGCACGATCTCACTCATATTCAAGCTGCCTGTGACCATGAGCACCACCACAAAGCAAAAGCCCATGGCAATTTCATAGCTGACCATTTGTGCCGAAGCACGCAAAGCGGCGATAAAGGGATATTTAGAGTTGGAGGCCCAACCAGCGATGACCACGCCATAGACCTCAATCGAGGTAATCGCCATCAAAAGCAGCAAACCGGCGTTGATATTGGCTAATGCCACTTCCGGACCAAAAGGAATGACTACCCAGGCCGCTAAAGCCGGCATGATGGCCATGACAGGCCCTAAGCGAAACAGCCAGCCATTGGCCGCTGTAGGCTGAATGATTTCTTTAGTCAGCAGTTTTAGAGCATCAGCAATAGGCGTGAGCAAGCCCCAAGGGCCAACGCGATTAGGGCCTGGACGAATTTGCGTCCAGCCGATAAATTTGCGCTCCCATAGGGTCAAATAGGCTACGCAGCCCATCAGCGGCAGCACTACGGCAATGATTTTGATCAGTGTCCAAATAATGGGCCAAGCAATGCTTGCCCACCAATCGGCCGCGCACAGGCCTGCGCCCCAAGTGTTGAATGCGTTAATCCAATCCATTTACGCAGCCTCCTTGCGACCGAGCTGACCCAGGCGGCCATCGCGCGTAGCTTGCAAGCTAGGTGCGCGCCGCACCACGCTATCGAGCTGGTAGATAGCTGCGCTACACGGTTCTTGCATATCATTTTGGGCATTTAAGCCGTCAAAACTGCCTGAGCAGCTCTTATTGTTATAGCGGCTACTAGTGGTTTTTTCACCTACTTGTAAACCAGTGCTCGCCAAAACCTCTTCGGCTGCATTGGCCGCAAAAGCGCCTTCCTGCAAGCCTAAAATATTGCCTAGCGCACGCAAAACTTTCCAAGCGGGACGCGTGTCACCTAACGGTTTGACCACGCCGTGGAAGCTTTGTACGCGCCCTTCGGCATTGACGAAAGTACCTGCTGTTTCAGTGAAAGGTGCAATCGGCAGCAGCACATCGCTAAAAGCCATATTGGCTTTGAACGGGCTGAGCGTGACCACCATATCAGCCTCTACAGGCTGAGCTGCAGCGGTGTCGAATTCAGGCTCGACATTCAAGAGCAACATGGCGCGCATATTGCTGCCTGCCCCTGCCATCATTTGGCCGGCGTTTTTACCTGCCGCTTGCGGCATAGCACCCACCCATTGTGCGCCCAAGGTATTGGCCGCTTCGGTCAAATAACCAACACTGGCACCTGTTTGTTCGGCTATCCAGTTGGCCAGTGCTAGCAAGGCATCGGCCTGCGCATGGTGCGCAGCGGCATTGCCCAGCAACACGCCTTTGCGTTCGCCTTGCAGCAAACTGGCAGCGACCGCCTTGGCCGCATCATCAGCCTGCGCCGTAACAGGAGCAGCAATTCCTTTAGCCTGCGCCACTGCAGCAGCGATTTGCGCCAGCGCCACGCCCCATTGTCCAGCAGGCAGCGTGATATCGGTTTTGGGTATAGCCCAATCACGCTCTTGGCTATTGATGCTGAATACTTGCGCGCCTTTGCGCTGTGCCTGACGAATCCGCGCCGCAAACAGCGGGTGATCTTTACGCAGATAACTGCCCACCACCAAGACGCTTTGCAATTCAGACAAAGCCGCAATCGGCATGCCGAGCCAACGCACTTTATCGCCTTGCTGGCTAAATTGCGCATGCCGCAGACGCGAATCGATATTGTCTGAACCCAAGCCACGCAGCAATTGCGTGGCCAAATGTAATTCTTCTACCGTGCTATGGGGCGATAGCAGACCACCTATGCTGGCTGCACCATGCTCTGCGCTGATGTTTTTCAAACCACTGGCCACATACTCCAGCGCGGTTTGCCATTCCACCTCTAGCCACTGCCCATTTTGTTTGAGCATGGGTTTAGTCAGGCGCTCGTCACCGTTCAAGGCTTCGTAACTAAAGCGTTCGCGGTCAGCAATCCAACATTCATTTACCGCTTCGTTTTCCAGCGGCAAGACGCGCATGACGCGGTTGTTTTTGACCTGCACTTGCAGATTGGCACCGCTGGAATCGTGCGCGGCGATGGATTTGCGACGCGACAGCTCCCAAGTGCGCGCTGCATAGCGGAAAGGCTTGGAAGTGAGCGCACCCACGGGGCAAATATCGATCATATTGCCCGAGAGCTCACTCTCTATGGTTTCGCCCTTCACGGTGGTGATTTCAGAATGCTCACCTCGGTGAATCATGCCCAGTTCCATATCGCCAGCTACTTCTTGGCCAAAGCGCACACAGCGGGTGCACTGAATGCAGCGCGACATTTCTTCCATGCTCACTAGGGCACCAGCGTCTTTGGCCACCACCACGCGCTTTTCTTCGGTGTAACGCGAAGCGCCAGGGCCATAGCCCACAGCCAAATCCTGCAATTGGCACTCGCCACCTTGATCGCAAACAGGGCAATCGAGCGGGTGGTTGATGAGAAGGAATTCCATCACCGATTTTTGCGCTTTCACAGCCTTATCGCTGTGGGTACGCACCACCATGCCCGGCGCCACAGGTGTAGCACAGGCTGGCATGGGTTTAGGCGCTTTTTCCACTTCCACCAAACACATGCGGCAGTTGGCTGCGACGCTGAGTTTGCGGTGGTAGCAAAAATGGGGGATGTAAGTGCCGTTGGCTTCAGCCGCCTGGATCACCATGCTGCCTTCTGCCGCTTGGACCTTACGGCCATCAATTTCTATCTCTATCATGCAGCTGCTCCTGTTGCTGCAGCAGCTTCATTTTTGATAGCTGCCTGGGCAGTTTTGGCGGCCTGAACGCCCAATTTGGCCACAAATTCTGCACGATAATGCTTGATCATGCCACGCACAGGCATAGCAGCGGCATCACCTAATGCACAAATAGTGCGCCCCATGATGTTTTCGGCCACATTGTCTAAAAGATCGATCTCTGCCTGCGTGCCCTGCCCTTGATGCAGGCGTTTGAGCAAGCGATAGAGCCAGCCCGTACCTTCACGACATGGGGTGCATTGGCCGCAAGACTCGTGCATATAAAAATACGACAAGCGCAACAGGCATTCGACCATATCGCGCGTTTCGTCCATGACGATAACGGCACCCGAACCCAGCATGGAGCCCGCCTTGGCAATGCTGTCGTAATCCATGGTGCATTCCATGATGATGTCGGCAGGCAATACGGGCGCAGACGAGCCCCCCGGTATCACGGCTTTGAGCTTTCTGCCACCTTTAACACCACCGGCCAATTCCAGCAATTTGGCAAAGGGTGTACCCAAGGGAATTTCGTAGTTGCCGGGGCGCTCTACATCGCCACTAACAGAGAAAATTTTGGTGCCGCCGTTATTGGGCTTGCCAATTTCTAAATAAGCATTGCCACCATGGCGGATGATCCAAGGCACAGCCGCAAAGGTTTCGGTATTGTTGATGGTGGTGGGCTTGCCATACAAACCAAAGCTAGCGGGGAATGGTGGCTTAAAGCGCGGCTGGCCTTTTTTGCCTTCCAACGATTCCAGCAAAGCCGTTTCTTCCCCGCAGATGTAAGCACCAAAGCCGTGATGCGCATGCAGCTGAAAGCTGAAATCACTGCCCAAAATATGATTGCCTAAGTAGCCCGCCGCACGCGCCTCTTCGAGTGCAGCTTCAAAGCGTTCATAGACTTCAAAAATCTCGCCATGGATGTAGTTGTAACCCACGCTAATGCCCATGGCATAGGCCGCAATGATCATGCCTTCAATCACGATATGCGGGTTGTACATAAGGATGTCGCGGTCTTTACAAGTACCAGGCTCGCCCTCGTCAGAATTGCAAACCAGATAGCGTTGCCCTTGGTAAGCCTTGGGCATAAAGCTCCATTTCAGCCCGGTAGGGAAACCCGCGCCACCGCGCCCACGCAGCACACCCTCTTTCACCGTAGCAATCACTTGCTCTTGGCTCAAGCCTTCACCGCCGTCTTTTGCCAAGATTTTTTTCAAGGCCGCGTAACCGCCGCGTGCCTCATAGTCATGCAAAGACCAGTTGCTGCCGTTTAAATCTTTGTAGATTTGTGGCTCGATATGGCGGCCGTGGAAACAGGTGTGTTCACCTGTAGATTGAAATTGCTGCAGAAAGTTTGCGACGCTCATGCCCCACCTTCTTTCTTCAAACCGTCTAAGAGTTGATCGAGCTTGTCTTGCGTCATATAGCTGCACATGGTGCGATCATTGACCAACAAAACAGGCGCATCCGCGCAAGCGCCTAAGCATTCTGATTGCTGCACGGTGAATAAACCATCAGCCGTAGTTTCACCCGCATGTATGCCCAATTTGTGGCAAACATGATCCAGCGCGGCTTGCCCATCACGCAGTTGACAAGGCAAATTGGTGCAGACCGTGATTTTGTACTTGCCCACCGGGGACTGGTTGTACATATTGTAGAAAGTGGTGACTTCGTGCACCGCGATTTCGGGCATGCCCAGATAAGCGGCAATTTCGGCTTCAGCCTCTTGGCTAACAAAGCCCTGCTCTTGCTGCACGATACTCAAACAAGCCATGACCGCAGACTGCTTTTGCTCTGCAGGATATTTGGCCACTTCTTTATCAAATCGTTGTTTGGTTGCTGCTGTAATCATCGGTCTATCTCGCCAAACACAATATCCATGGTGCCGATGATGGACACCGCATCGGCCAGCATATGGCCTTTGGTCATCTCATCCATGGCGGCCAAATGCGGGAAGCCTGGGGCACGGATTTTCAAACGGTAAGGTTTGTTAGCGCCGTCGCTCACCATATAAATGCCAAACTCCCCCTTAGGATGCTCTACCGCCGCATAGGCTTGGCCTGCGGGTACATGCATGCCTTCAGTAAAAAGTTTGAAGTGATGGATCAGCTCTTCCATATTGGTTTTCATGGATTCGCGATCAGGCGGCGCGACTTTGTGGTTATCTGTGATCACGGGGCCTGGATTTTTCTTTAACCAATCCACGCACTGCAATACGATACGGCGTGCCTGCTCGACTTCTTCCATGCGCACCAAATAGCGGTCATAGCAGTCGCCTGTTTTGCCGATGGGCACATCAAAATCCATCTTGTCGTACACATCGTAGGGCTGCTTTTTACGCAGATCCCAAGCAATGCCTGAGCCACGCAGCATAGGGCCAGTAAAGCCCAAATTCAGTGCACGCTCTGGGCTGACAACACCGATACCCACAGTACGCTGCTTCCAGATGCGGTTATCCGTCAGCAGATTGTGATAGTCAGCCAAATGATTGGGCAGGTTTTTCGCAAAACGCTCAATGAAATCAAGCAAACTACCTTGGCGATTTTCGTTGAGTTTATCGAGCTGTTTTTTATTTTTGATTTTGCTCACCGTGTACTGCGGCATGCTGTCTGGCAAGTCGCGGTACACACCGCCTGGGCGGAAGTAAGCTGCGTGCATACGCGCACCAGAAACCGCCTCATACATATCGAACATGTCTTCACGGTCGCGCATGGTATACAAAATCACATTCATGGCACCGCAGTCCATCGCGTGTGCGCCCACCCAAAAAAGGTGATTCATCATGCGCGTGATTTCGGCAAACATAACGCGGATGTACTGCGCACGGATCGGCACTTCAACACCCAGCATTTTTTCAATCGCCAAGCAATAGGCATGCTCATTGCACATCATGGACACATAGTCCAAGCGATCCATATAAGGCAGTGATTGGATGTAAGTGCGCGATTCAGCCAGTTTTTCTGTGGCACGGTGCAACAGGCCAATATGCGGATCGGCGCGCTGAATCACCTCACCATCGAGTTCGAGTACCAAACGCAAAACCCCGTGGGCGGACGGGTGCTGGGGACCGAAGTTCAGGGTGTAATTTTTAATCTCGCTCATACGCCCACTCCGTTGCCACTCAGGATCTGCGCTGAACTTCCAGTGCAGGCTAACTTTGCCGCAGCAAAACTAAGCGACAGCCGCCAGGCTGGCGCGATGCCGAAACTAAAATTGAGCGTGTAGTTTTTTATTTCTGCCATAGAGTTCCTGCCGCTTAACGCAGCCCCCCATAGGTTTCTTCGCGAATAACGCGGGGCGTGATTTCTCGCGGCTCTATCGACACAGGCTGATAGACCACGCGCTTTGCGGCTTCGTCGTAAATCATTTCGACATGGCCAGAGACAGGAAAATCCTTGCGGAATGGATGCCCAATAAAGCCGTAATCCGTCAGAATTCGGCGCAAATCATCGTGGCCTTCAAAAACGATGCCAAACAAATCAAAGGCTTCGCGCTCAAACCAATTTGCCCCAGACCACAAGGAAGTAACTGAAGGCAACATCGGAAAATCATCATCCGCCGCAAAGCAAACCACACGCAAACGCTGGTTTAAATTTACCGAAAGCAGATGCACCACGGCGGCATAGCGCGCACCCTCATAAACACCATCGGCATAGGCCGAATAATCCATGCCACATAAATCAATGAGCTGCTCAAACTGGCAAGCTTTGTCGTGGCGCAGCGTGCTCATAACCTCGAAGTAGTCTTGCGGCGCAACCGTCAGCGTCACTTCATTCAAGGCAATATCGATGCGCTGCACTTTAGCGCCCAAAGCCGCCTGGATGGCGGCCTGAATCATTTGCGGGTTAGGGGCAAGTTGCGACATGGTTATCCCCTAGCAATAGTATTGGTACGGCGCACTTTATGATGCATCTGCAAGATACCGTAAAGCAAAGCCTCTGCAGTAGGCGGGCAACCTGGAACATAAACATCAACCGGCACAATGCGGTCGCAACCACGCACAACGGAATAACTGTAGTGGTAATAGCCACCACCGTTAGCACAAGAACCCATAGACAATACCCAACGCGGCTCAGCCATTTGGTCGTACACCTTGCGCAGGGCAGGCGCCATCTTGTTACACAGCGTGCCCGCCACGATCATCAAATCGGATTGGCGCGGACTAGGGCGAAACAACATACCAAAACGATCCACATCGTAGCGCGGCCCGCCTGCATGAATCATCTCCACCGCACAACACGCCAAGCCAAAGGTCATAGGCCAGAGCGAGCCGTTTTTGGCCCAGTTCACCACCGCATCAACGCTGGCGACCATAAAGCCTTTTTCACCATAAGGCTGGTGCGGGTTTTGCGGCAAATCAAAACTGACATCCGAACCAACAGAGCTAGCGGACGACACCGCAGGAATAGCAAATGCTGCAGCCATGCGCCATTACTCCCAATCCAAGGCACCTTTTTTCCACTCGTAGACAAAGCCCACGACCAGAATCGCCAAAAAGACCATAGCCGACACAAAGCCAACCATACCTATGCTTTTGAAAGCAGCCCCCCACGGAAAGAGGAAAGCAATTTCCAAATCAAACAAAATAAAGAGGATGGCCACTAAGTAATAACGCACATCAAATTTCATGCGTGTATCCTCAAAGGGCTCAAAACCACATTCGTAGGGAGAGTTTTTTTCAGGGTCAGGCTTTTGCGTACCCTGAAGCTTACTGATCGCCCAGCCCGCAACCTGTGGCAAGACCCCGAAAACGAGGCCCACGATGACAAAAAGGATGACGGGCAGGTATTGCGCGAGATCAACCATGACAAGCTCCACAATTTGGCAGATGTCAGGCTCTTTGCAGAACCCAGTGTGCTGATGGTGCCGTCGGCGAGACTCGAACTCGCACAGCTTTCGCCACTACCCCCTCAAGATAGCGTGTCTACCAATTCCACCACGACGGCAATTTTTTGAATTTTTAGCTGCGCTTCGCGTGAGGAGTAGCAAGCGCTGCTAAGCCCCTTATTCTAACGCGAAATCAGGGCAATTTTGCGGACAGGAGAATCATGAAAACAAACTCAAACCGCAAGCTGCTGCAAGGCTTTTTGCAAAACCGGCAACTGGCAGCGCTCTAAATTTTTAGAGGCAGTGAGTAAAACCATATAAGCACCTGCAGTCTGTGCTTGGGCGGCTATGCGGCGCAATGCCGCTTGCGCGGCAGGGGCTTGTAATTCCGCTGCAAAGCGCTTTTGCAGCTCGTCAAAACGGCCATCAGGGTCGGCGTGGAACCACATGCGCAGCTCGGTCGATGGTGTGGCATCTTTTTCCCAAGCCACACCCGCCATGTTTTCTTTGCTGATGCCACGCGGCCAAAGCCGATCGAGCAAAACTGCCGCAGGACGCGGTGCAGGCAGCGCCACAAAATCATGCACCCGCATGAGTACATAGTCAGCCTTGCTGCTGTTTTTCATGATGGCGCACACCTGACTATGCGCAAACTTGCGCTTTTAGGAGAAAGATGAGCCGCAACCGCAGGTGGATGAGGCACCAGGGTTACGAATGACAAACTGCGAACCTGTTAGGTCTTCTTTGTAGTCAATTTCTGCGCCGACTAGATATTGAAAACTCATGGAGTCAATCAGCAGCTGAACGCCGCCTTTCTCTACCACCATATCGTCTTCGTTGGCGATTTCATCAAAAGTAAAACCATATTGAAAACCTGAGCAACCGCCGCCTTGCACGAATACGCGCAACTTCAAATCAGGATTGCCTTCCTCGGCAATCAAATCGGCGACTTTGGCGGCCGCACTCTCGGTAAAGGTCAACGGGCCTTCGGCTACAGCTACATCGGACATGGTGGGCTTTCTTAAAAAATCTACTGAATTGCTCGGGATTTTAGCGCCGCTAGTAAATCCATGGCGTCTATCGGTTTTTTCTATCCTGACTTTTTACGCGCTCAAGCAGTGCGCTATGCCAAAACATTGCAGGCATGGCGCTGACAATGGGTAACCCTGTCTGCCGCCAAGCCAACTGACTGTCTTGCTGATAAACCCAAGCGATAGGGAAGTGCCGCAGCGTTTGTCCTTGCGCCAGCAAGTCAGCATCGCACAAAGGCGCACTGGTCGCTAAAGTTTGCCGCGCGTGTAACGACACGGCTGGCGCTTGTAGGCTTGAGTGAATTTCCCCGCTTGGTATGCGCGGGTCATGCACTGGCTGCCAGCGCAAATCCAGACTTTGCGCCACGGCTCGCACTTGCGCGGCATGCTGCACCGATAAAGCCATGCGTGGCGACCACAGATAAAGCAAAACCCCTTGTTCATGGCGCAGCACTGGCCAAGCAGCACTGACTTTTGACCAACTGCTACAACTGATTTGGGCAGCAGTTAAATCATCGGCGTATGCTGGCATGACCATGCAGCAAATCAAAGCCCGTATCAGCAGGCGCATAAAACCAGCCCTAAAAAAGCCAACTCTAAAAATGCCGAAACCCTTGAGCCGCGACAGACAAGGGCAGCCCGTGTGCATCCAGCATTTGTAAGCCTTGCGCTTGTGCCACAACGCTGCCTATACGAACCGCCGTGACGCCTGCACGCTGCGCGGCTTGCGCAATGGCTGCAGCCTCGCTAGGCGGGGCGGTAAATAACAATTCGTAATCATCGCCACCGTGGCAGAGATAATCCAAGCACTGCGCTGACATCAAGGCTGGCATCACAGGGCGACTTGCTGCCATAGCCAACAATGCCGCGCTATCGAGCAGAGCCCCCACACCGCTGGCACGCAAAATATGTTGCAAATCGCTCAGTAAGCCATCACTCACATCAAGGCAAGCGCTGGCCAGGCCACGCAGAGCCAAGCCTAAACTCAATCTGGGGCTGGGGCATTGCAAGCGCGCTAGGGCGTGCTCTATATCACACTCGCTCAGCTCTAATTCGCCTAGGCGAACAGCCAAACCCGCCCGCGCTTGGCCTATGCAATCTTGCGCACTGGCGCTGATATAAATATCATCGCCGGGCTTAGCCCCGCTGCGCCGCAAAGCCAAAGCCGCAGGCACGCTCCCTAGCACCGTGATACTTATGGCCAAAGGCCCGCGCGTAGTATCGCCACCGATAAGCGGGCAAGCGTGGCTATCGGCCAATGCGTGCAAGCCTTGAGAGAACTCAGCCAGCCAAGCTTCATCCGCTTCAGGCAAAGTCAATGCCAAGGTAAAACCCAAAGGGCGCGCGCCCATAGCGGCTAAGTCACTCAAATTCACGGCCAAGGCTTTGTGCCCCAGTGTGCGGGGTGCAACATCGGCAAAAAAGTGAATACCACTGACTAAAGAGTCCGTGCTGATAGCCAGCACCTCTCCCGCTGGCGGCTGCAACAGCGCGCAATCATCGCCCACGCCTAGCTGCACCTGTTCGTGGTGATAGGGCAAATCTAACCGCGTGAAATAACGGTGTATAAGCTCAAATTCACCCATAGTTTTCACTATTAATAAATGAGCTTCCCAGGCAGATTTGGCGGCCTAAAACCGCAAAAATACACTGAAAAAAGACTCTAGCCTTGCCCTTCTGCATGAGTGCTGTACTCACCTATCAATCAGGCCTGCTGCGATAGAACTGCAGGGGGATATCGCCTGCCGCATCCGCCCCAACGCCCGCCTGCAACACACTGCGTTTCATCTTGCCCACCACATGCATTTCACAGGGCTTGCAGTCAAAACGCAGCGTGAGTTTCTCTTTGCCATTGATGAGTTGCAAGGGCTCGGCGCGCACAGTACCCTGCACTCCAGTCACGCCCTTGGCCTGTTTGGGGCAAAGGCTGAGTGAGTAGCGCACGCAATGCTTGGTAATCATCAGGCTGACTTCGCCTTCTTCCTCGTGGCTTTCATAGGCCGCATCTATCACTTTCACGCCGTGCTTGGCATAAAAATCTCGCGCTTTGTGATTGAACACATTGGCCAGATAACTGAGGCTGTCTTCAGGGTAAGGCGTGGGTGGCACGGCAGGCAGCTGGCGCTGCGGGCGTTGCCAGGCCGCCAAACGCGCCAGCTCTAAATTCGCCACTGCCTCGCGCCGCAAGGCATTGAGTTGCGCAGCTGGGATAAAAGGCGTTTGCGCCGTATCCAGCTGCACTTGCAAAGGGGCAAAAATGCTGTCGCCCAGCTTAGCTAGGCTTTCTTGTAACTTGGCTTGGCCTTGCACCGCATCTTTAGCGACCTCCAAAGCGCCGATCAACTGCGCCTGCCCCATGCAGCCATCTTCGTCGGTGATTTGCAATTGCACGCCGCCGGCGTTGGCCAAATCAGTCAATTTGAGCCAAACGCCAATTTTGCGTTCGCTGGATTTTTTCTCCAGTGCACGCACCCAGCTCATATCGCGATTGCGGTTGACGCTGGTGCCTTTGCGCAAATCTTTTAAGCCGCCAATCGCATCTTTAGGGAAAATGCGCCACTGCCCATCAGCTATTTTTTCCACCCGATTGACTTGTAGCCCGACCAGCTCTTTTTGCAAATCAAAATAACACAAACCATCGCCATTGTGCAGCGCCAGCTCGGGGTCGGTTTGAAGCTCTAGCGATTTTTCCCCCACCGCCGTCACCCAGCCCACATAGCGGCCTGGATTTTTCGGGCTGTCAAACGCGCCTATATCTTCTTTGCGGCCTTGCACAAAATAATCGGTAAATTCGCGGTTAAAGTTTTGCTCAGGATCGGGGGTAAAACCTAAAGCCGTACGGCCGCTAGACGCTGGCGCCAAGTCTGGACGCTCAGCCAATAACTCATCGAGCAGTAAGCGGTAATGGCCAGTGATATTTTTCACATAGGCCATGTCTTTATAACGCCCTTCAATCTTGAAGCTGCGGCAGCCCGCATCCACCAGCGCGCGCAAATTCTCGCTCTGGTTGTTGTCTTTCATACTCAGCACATGCTTGTCATGCGCCACGATGCGCCCCGCACTGTCTTTGACCTGATAAGGCAGACGGCAAGCCTGTGAGCAATCGCCCCGATTGGCGCTACGCCCTGTATGTGCGTGGCTAATAAAACACTGCCCGCTATAGGCCACGCAGAGCGCGCCATGCACAAAAAATTCGATGGTAGTGTCGTCGCGCAGCGCGCTGCGAATGGCGGCGATTTGCGGCAAGGTCAATTCACGCGCCAAGACCAATTGGTTCAGCCCCGCGTCTTGCAGAAATTTGGCTTTTTCAGGCGTACGAATATCGGTTTGCGTACTGGCGTGCAGTTGGATCGGCGGCAAATCCAATTCCAACAAGCCCATGTCTTGAATAATAAGAGCGTCTACGCCTGCATCATAAAGTTGATGAATCAGTCGTCGTGCAGCTTCTAATTCATCGTCACGCAAAATGGTGTTGAGCGTGACAAAAATTCGCGCATGAAAGCGGTGCGCCTCTTGCACCAGCCGTGCAATATCGGCCACAGAATTCTCTGCCGAGCTGCGCGCACCAAAAGACGGCCCGCCGATATACACCGCATCCGCACCGTGGTGAATGGCGGCAATACCTATATCGGCACTGCGGGCGGGGGCAAGCAGCTCTAGTTGGTGGGGTAGCAGGCTCATAGGCTTGGGATTATCCCTTGTGGAATGCATCCAGAAAAAACGCCCTCCGAAGAAGGCGTTTATAAGCAGGGGGATTGATGCACTTTATTGTGCCGCGCTCGCTGCGGCACTGGCAGCAGTAGCAGGCTCAGGAATAGGAAAGCTAGCGCCGCCATTGTTAGCCATATAAACCACGGCACGGCCGATTTCAATATCTTCAAACTCACCGCCGCCTTGTGCACCCATGGCATTTTTGCCATGTAAAGCAGAATTCAACAACGCCTCATAACCCGTAGCGATGCGCGGCCCCCAAGCTGCAGCGTCGCCAAATTTAGGTGCGCCAGCAACCCCTGTTGCATGGCATGCTGCACATTGCAAGTTAAACACCTCTTCCCCTGCGCGCAAGGGTTTATTCGCGTCTTTAATTTCCACCGTACCTACTTTTTGGATATTGCGCAGGGTATCGCGCTCGATATCAGCATAAGTTGTGCCTGCTATCCCCACGCCAGTGCCCTGCGTTTGCGTCGAAGGCTTAGCGCCACTGGTGACGAAATACACCAAACCAATGATCACAAATATCGGCACGATATACATGGCGATGGATAAGCCTAAAAATTGTTTAGGCGTAGAGACCAGCGTATGCTCTTGTTCTTGATTGTCTGATGTGCTCATGGCGTAAAAAGAGGATGAGAAAAAATGAATCGTCAGATTATAGAACGGGGTTTTTATCAGATGCAAACCCAAAGCCACTACAATCGCCCCTGGCCTTCACTAAGGCACACTCGCTGTATTTCAATGGATAGAATTCGGCCCTCCGAAGGCTGAGATCCAGGTTCGATTCCTGGCAGCGGGACCACCCTCAATTACAATCGACCGCATGATCAAACGCATCATCGGCAAAATTATTGCCAGCACCGCCGGGAAAAATAAGAAATTAGGCCAAGCGGTCGAAATTCCTGCAAGCGAACACCGCATTAATCGACAACTGCTGGAGCCCAAAGCAGTGGAAGTCGTACGCACCTTGAAGAATGCAGGCTTTGATGCCTACATTGTGGGCGGCGCCGTACGGGATTTAGTGCTAGGCGTACGCCCCAAAGACTTTGATGTCGCCACCAATGCCACGCCCGAACAAGTCAAAGCACTTTTTCGTCGTGCCTTCATCATCGGTAGAAGGTTTCGGATTGTGCATGTGGTGTTTGGTCGTGGGCGTGAACACGAAGTGATTGAAGTCTCTACTTTTCGCGCCTTGCTAGACAATGCGCAGGCTGAAAAGGTCAGCGGCAACGAGAAAACCGCTAAAAATGCACTAATTGGCATGAAGCATGCCATCGATGAGCATGGCCGGGTGCTGCGCGACAATGTATGGGGCAGTCAGCAGGAAGACGCAGCGCGGCGTGATTTCACCATCAATGCCATGTACTACGACCCTGAGCGCCATATCATCGTCGATTACCACCACGGCTTTGCCGATTGCCGCCGTCACATCATTCAATTAATAGGGGATCCTGCAACACGCTACCGCGAGGACCCCGTACGCATTCTGCGAGCAGTACGCTTTGCTGCCAAGCTGGAAAACTTGGGTTTTGTCATTGAGAAAAGAACCGCTGCCCCCATCGCTCAAAGCAAAGACTTACTGCTGGAAATTCCGCAAAGTCGCATGTTTGACGAGGCGCTGAAGTT
>CAZSPW010000022.1:0-2674 GCA_964608575.1 uncultured Burkholderiaceae bacterium
CTGCCTGGGCAGCTCTTATTAAAATAGCAAGAAAGTCAGCAATTAACTGGCTTCGCCTTCGCCCTCGTCCTCCGCTTCTTCCTGCCCCAACACCAGGGCAATAAAGGCTTGCAGTTTTTTGGCAGCGCGTTTGGCCGCGCGGTGCTCGGCATAGGCTTTATCGGGCTGGGGCGGCTGCGCGTTTTGCAGCGCCTTGGCGCTGGTTTGCAGTTTTTTTGCCTGCCGAATCAGCGCGCGCAACTGTTGAATATCAGCCTGCGGTTGTTCCGCAATAAAGCGTTGCAACTCTGCCGCAGCGCCATCATCGGCCAATAATTTTTCGGCCCAGACGCGCTGCAATTTAGGCGCAGCCAGTTCAGGTTGGCGCTGCGCCACGGCATCCAATTCAATGGCTTGCGCCAGCGCATCAGCATCGACCTTGCGCATGAGCTTGCCTATGTACTGCATCTGGCGGCGCTTGCCCTCAAAGTCGGTGATGCGTTTGGCCTCCGTCAGCGCATCAATCAAAATTTCAGGCAAATCGAAAGCCGCCCAGCGTTTGGGCGGCAAGCTCATCAGCACTGCGCCCAAGTCTTGCTTGGCGTGCTCGGCGGCTTTGGCGCGGGTTTTGCTGCCAAATTGTTCGTTTTTCAGCTCGATGTCCAGCTCGCTGCCTTCGGCCACAAAGTGGCCTTTGACATAGTAGCCGCGCTTCATCCCGCCTTTGATGCCTGCCATGGTTTTACCTTTATTGATTTTCTAGGTGGTATTGCGTCACGCGCTCCACCTCGTTTTTGCTGCCCAGCACCACCGATACGCGCTCGTGCAATTTGCTAGGTTGCAAATCCAAAATGCGCTGGCGCCCATTGGTGGCCGCGCCGCCGGCTTGCTCAATCAGCCAGGCCATGGGGTTGGCTTCATACATCAGGCGCAGCTTGCCGGGCTTTTCAGGCTCGCGCTTATCCCAGGGGTACATAAAGATGCCGCCGCGCGTCATGATGCGGTGCACATCGGCCACCATGCTGGCAATCCAGCGCATATTGAAGTCTTTGCCGCGCACGCCGTCTTTGCCCGCCAGACATTCGTCGATATAGCGTTTCACGGGCGCGTCCCAGTGGCGCATATTGCTCATATTGATGGCGAATTCTTTGGTGTCGGCCGGAATTTGCACATTGTCTTGCGTGAGCACAAAACTGCCCTGTTCGCGGTCCAGGGTAAACATGGCTACGCCATCGCCCACAGTCAGCACCAGCGTGGTTTGCGGGCCATAAACGCAATAACCAGCGGCTACTTGGCTGGAGCCTTTTTGCAAAAAGTCGCTTTCGCACACCTGATCGATGATTTCAGGGTCATCGTTGTGGCGCTTCAAGACCGAGAAAATGGTGCCGATACTGACATTGACATCGATATTCGATGAGCCATCCAGGGGATCAAACAGCAAGAGGTATTCACCCTGGGGGTAGCGATTGGGCACGCAGTGGATGCACTCCATTTCTTCCGATGCCATGGCAGCTAAATGCCCGCCCCATTCATTGGCTTCGATCAGCACTTCGTTGGCGATGATGTCCAGCTTTTTCTGCACTTCGCCCTGCACATTCGAGCTTTCTGCGGTGCCCAAGACACCGCCCAAAGAACCCTGATTGACGGCGCGGCTGATGCTTTTGCAGGCGCGTGCCACCACTTCCAACAAAAGGCGCAGTTCAGCCGGAATATGGCCGTGGCTGCGCTGCTGTTCAATCAAATAACGGGTAAGAGATACGGGCTGGGTCATGAAAAAAAACGCAAATGCGCCATAAAACAGGAAAGCGGGTGATTTTAAGCGCCATCGAGCTGCTGCAGGATGCCGCAGGCCTGCGCCGATTCGACCCTGCACTGCGCGCGCAGCAGCTGCAACTGCGTTTGCAGGTTTTGCAATTCCGCCATGCGCGCTTGCACTTGGGCAATATGGCCGTCTAGCAAGGCGTGGGTGTGGGCGCAAGCGCCCTCTTGCCCATCCTTGTAATCGAGCAGTGCACGGATTTCCGCCAGCGACATATCCAAGCTGCGGCAACGCAAAATAAATTGCAGGCGTTCGCTATGCGCTGCGCCGTAATAGCGGTAGTTGTTATCCAGTCGTGCCGCTGGCGGCAGCAGGCCTTGCTGCTCGTAATAGCGTACCGTGGCCACGGGCGTGCCGACTTTTTGGGCTAATTCACCGATTTTCATACTATTAAAAAAGAAGCTGCTCAGGCAGGTTTGACGGCCTGAAGTGCTTAAAACACTCTTAAAAAACCAAATAGCCGCTTCATTGCGAGCGCAAGCGAAGCAATCCACCTGAGCAAATGAAGCCACCAATTTATTTATGGATTGCCGCGTCGCTAGGCTCCTCGCAATGACGAGCTTGTTTAGATATTCCTTCGGCTGTTTTCTATTTTAAGCCTTGACCTTGCAGCGACTTTAGGGTTTTAAATACAGGCATGGAAAACCAACACAGCCACACCCAAGCCCAAGACTGCGGCAGCAGCGCCTGTGAAGTCGATTTCGCGCAATTGCGCCAGCCAGCCAGCGCCACAGCACTGACGCCTGCGCCCACACCAATCCGTGCAGGCACGGCGCTGTATCACATTCCCGCCATGGATTGCGCCGCAGAAGAAGCCGAGATACGCCAAGCCCTAGCGGGCTTTAGCCAGATTCGCTCTTTAGGTTTTCAACTCGC
>CAZSPW010000022.1:2774-20538 GCA_964608575.1 uncultured Burkholderiaceae bacterium
CCCGTAGAACAAATTGCCGTCGGCAGCGTGGTGCGCGTCAAACCCGGCGCGCGCGTGCCGCTGGACGGCAGCATCACGCAAGGCAGCAGCGCCTTAGACCAAGCCTCGGTCACGGGCGAAAGCATACCCGTGGACAAAACCGTAGGCGATGCCGTATTTGCAGGCACTATCAACCAAACGGGAGAGCTGCTGCTGCGCACCAGCGCCGCAGCCAATGACAGCACACTCTCGCGCATCATCCACGCCGTAGAACAAGCCCAGGGTAGCCGCGCGCCCACACAGCGCTTTGTCGATCGTTTTGCCAGCATCTACACCCCAGCGGTGTTTGCCTTGGCCGTGGCGGTGGCGCTGGGCATGCCTTTGCTGCTGGGCACGCCTTGGTTAGACGCGGCGTACAAAGCGCTGGTGCTGTTGGTGATAGCCTGCCCTTGTGCGCTGGTGATTGCCACGCCTGTGACGGTAGTTAGCGGCCTGGCCACGGCAGCGCGCAGCGGCATCCTCATCAAAGGCGGGGTGTATTTAGAGCAAGCACGCAGTATCCGCGCCTTGGCGCTGGACAAAACGGGCACCATTACCGAAGGCAAGCCGCGCCTGCAAAGCCAGCAGATTTTGGCGGGCGAGGGCACGCAAGTTCGCGCATGGGCGCTGGCCATGGCCAGTCGCTCTGACCACCCTGTCTCGCAAGCCATTGCCCGGGGTTTGCAGCAAGAAGGAGCTGCGCCCCTGCCCGTCACAGACTTTGCCGCCCTGACTGGGCGCGGCACGCAAGGCCGCATCGCAGGGCAGTTGCTGTATTTGGGCAATCACCGTTTGCTGCATGAGCGCGGTTTATGCAGCCCCGAGCTGGAAAGCCAGTTGCACGCCTTAGAAGCCCAAGGCTACACCCTGACCCTGCTGGCCAGTGAGCACGAGGCGCTAGCTTTGTTTGCTGTAGCCGACAGCATCAAAGCCACATCCAAGGCAGCACTGGCGCAGCTACACGCCTTGGGGGTGCACACCATCATGCTCACAGGTGATAACCAAGCCACCGCCGATGCCGTGGCCAAGGACGCTGGCCTAGAACAAGCGCGCGGCAATTTATTGCCCGAAGATAAATTGGCCGCCATTCAAAACCTGCAAAAAGACTACGGCTGCACTGCCATGACGGGCGACGGCATCAACGACGCGCCCGCACTGGCGCAGGCCGATATCGGCTTTGCCATGGGCGCGGCCGGCACCGACATTGCCATGGAAGCGGCCGACATCCTCATCATGAATGACGACCTGCGCCGCATTGCGCAAACCATTACCCTTTCGCGCCAAACCTATGCCGTGCTGTGGCAGAACATCGCGCTGGCGCTAGGCATCAAAGCCGTGTTCTTGGTGCTGGCATTGATGGGCACTGCCACTATGTGGATGGCGGTATTTGCCGATATGGGCGCTAGCCTGCTGGTGGTGTTTAACGGCCTGCGTTTACTACGAAAATAAGAGCTGCCCAGGCAAATTTAACGGCCTTAAACCCTATTTTTATCTTTATTCTTGAACACCGCCAAACCGCGTAAAGCTAGGGTGCGTTCGGCTGCGCAGCCTCATGGCTGGCAGCAGGCGCAGCGTTAGCGCCGGGGCCGGGGCCGGGGCCGGGGCCGGGGCTGGGGCTGGGGCTGATCTGCGCTGCAGGCGCAGCATCAGACTTGGGTTTTTCAGCTGTTTTATCTAGTTTCTCTAGTTTGTCTGCTTTATCTGCTTTTTTCTCCAAACGCCCAGCCGTTTGTGCCTGCGTTTGTGCCTGCGTTTGTGCCTGCGCTTTAGGCAAGGTACAAGCGCGCAGTAATTCCCGCCCTTTGCGCCCCGCTTTCGCAGCCGATTTGCTAGGCAAACGGCGCACGCTCGTCACGCGCGAGAAGTTGCCCTGCACCACCATTTCATACTGGCCATCGCTGAAGCGTTCATCCTCCTCGTGTTCCAGCTTGTAATCACCATCCCAAGGCAGTTCACGCATTTTGCCCTGCAATTTTGCAAAAGCATGCACGCTGCGCGCGCCCAATTGATAGCGCACCACCAAAGATTTACCACCCTGGCAGCGATAGTGTTTATGTACCACGGCACTGGGTTTTTCTGCTTTCGCCTCTTTTGCCTCTTTCGCCTCATGCGTTTTGGCTGGGCTTAAAGATGGGCCAGCTGTAGGCGCAGGCTCTTGTGCCCAAACTACACCATGCAACATCAGTAGCGCCGCACAACTACACCAACGCACAGGCCAATAGGCTGCGCCAAACCATCTAGAGAAAAAGGAAGAAATCATGAGAACCAAGAGAAAAACTTCAACGACGACGCGCTTTTTTTGCCGCAGCGGGCGCAGCGGCAGACGAAGACTTGCCTATACGCGCCTGTTCATAAATCGGCAGCAATTTTTGCGCCGCCTGGGCCAAAACTGCTTCACGATTGGCAGGGTCGGGGTGGGTGCTTAAAAACTCTGGTGGGCGCTGACCATTAGCGGCCATCTTGCGCCACAAAGAGGCTGCAGCGCGCGGATCAAAGCCCGCCCGTGCCGATAGCTCTAAGCCCATCAAGTCGGCTTCGCTTTCAGCGCCTCGGCTGTATTTAAAGCCATAACCAATTTGCCCGATACGGCCTGCGGTATTCATGGCCTCTTCGCTTTTCAGCGCGGCACCTACCAAAATCGAAGCAAAAGCAATTTGCTGGTCACGCAGGGCTTGCTCGCGTGCGTGCTCGCGCAAAGCATGGGCAATTTCATGGCCAATCACCGCCGCCAACTCATCGTCGCTGGGGCGCACGGTGTTGATCAGGCCGCTGTAAACCGCAATTTTTCCGCCTGGCATACACCACGCATTAACTTCTGGCGCTTCAATGGTGTTGACCTCCCACGCCCAGTTTTTGGCATCGGGACGAAAGACAGCCACTTGCGCAATCAAACGGTTAGCGATATTGCGCACGCGCAGCACCTGGGCGGCATTGCGGTTGAGCAAGCCTTTTTGCTGCGCTTCTTGCAGCACCTGGCGATACTGCTGCTGTGCTTGTTGGTTGTATTGCTGGCTGTTGCCCGCCAATTTTTGCACGCGATCGACCCCTAGCACTCCGCCTTGCGTGGTGCTGCCCACCTGGGAAGCGCAGCCAGCGACCAAAGCCAAACCAGCAGCCAGAGTCAGATTCGAAGCCCATTTAACGATACGGTGCAGTTGCATAAAGCCATCCTCTTGATCAACAGGACAAGGAATAAAGACTAAAAAATTTGGCTATAGTGTACCCACGCTCTTACGCCCTTTGGGCTTTAGCTCTATGACAGACCCCGCCGACGCACATCAGCCCAAAATCACCATCGCCCCCGTCGTCCCTGCGCAATACCCCACGGTGGCAGAGATTTTGCTGGAATACGCCAACACCTTGCCCAGCGCGCTGTTTCAGCTTGAATTAAGCCAAGAAGCGGTGCAACTGCCTGGCGATTACGCAGCCCCGCGAGGAGTTTTGCTCTTGGCTTGGGTCGATGACTTATTAGCAGGCTGCTGCGGCATGCGCCCCCTAGACGACAGCGACCATATGGGTGCAGTAGAAATGCGCCGTTTATTTGTGCGCCCTGCTTTCAGAGGTTTGGGGCTTGGAAAAAGCTTGGCTGAAGCCGCTTTAGATTTTGCACGCACACAAGGCTATGACTGCGTTCTACTCGACACCCTAGATACACAAGAGCTTGCGCGCCAACTCTACGAAGACTTGGACTTCTACGAGATTGACCCCTTCTACAACAGCCCCCTAGCGGGCGCACACTATCTCAAGCGCGATTTATAAAACCGCCCTCAGGCAGCGGTATTCCTCTATCAAAAAGAGAGCTACTCAGGCAGCTTTAGCGCCACAAAACCCGAAAAACCCACAAAAAAAACCCGCAGCATGGCTGCGGGTTGTTCAGGTGTATTCAAACCGCAACTTTCTAGCGGTTTATAGCCCCAGAGCCTTGGCCACACCTGCGCCATAAGCCGGGTCGCACTTACTGCAGTTGTCAATATGGCGGCGTTTGGTGGCCTCGCTTGCGCCATGCATGGCGCGGGCGGTGTTGTCAAACAAAACCTGCTGCTGCGCAGGCGTCATCAATTTAAACAAAGCACGCGGCTGACTATAGTAATCGGCATCGTCTTGGCGGAAATCCCAGTGATCGGCCGCGCCATTGATTTTCAGCGGCGGCTCACGGTAATCGGGCTGCTCTTGCCACTGGCCGTAATTGTTAGGCTCATAGCCCAAGGTACTGCCGTAATTGCCGTCGGTGCGCATGGCGCCATCGCGGTGATAACTGTGCACAGGGCAACGCGGCGCGTTCACCGGAATATGGCCGTGGTTCACGCCCAAGCGGTAGCGTTGCGCATCACCATAGGAAAACAGCCGCCCCTGCAACATTTTGTCGGGCGAAAAGCCTATGCCAGGCACCACATTGGCGGGGTTGAAAGCCGCTTGCTCCACTTCGGCAAAGTAGTTGGCAGGGTTGCGATTGAGTTCCATCACGCCAACTTCAATCAGCGGATAGTCTTTATGCGGCCAAACTTTGCTCAAATCAAAGGGGTGATAGGGCACTTTTTCGGCATCAGTTTCAGGCATGATTTGCACGGACAGCGTCCATTTCGGAAAGTCACCGCGCTCAATCGCCTCGTACAAATCGCGCTGATGCGTTTCACGGTCTTTGCCCACGGCGGCCTCGGCCTCGGCGTCCGTCAGGTTTTTAATGCCTTGCTGTGTGCGCAGGTGGAATTTGACCCAAAAGCGTTCGCTCGCGGCGTTGATAAAACTGAAAGTGTGCGAGCCAAAACCGTGCATATGACGATAGCTGGCGGGAATGCCGCGATCGGACATGACGATGGTGATTTGATGCAGGGCTTCGGGCAGCAGGGTCCAAAAATCCCAGTTGTTTTCCGCGCTGCGCAAATTGGTGCGAGGGTCGCGTTTAACGGCGTGGTTTAAGTCAGGAAACTTCAGCGGATCGCGCAAAAAGAACACAGGCGTGTTATTGCCAACCAAATCCCAATTGCCCTCTTCCGTATAAAACTTCACCGCAAAGCCGCGAATATCGCGCTCAGCATCGGCCGCGCCGCGTTCGCCCGCCACGGTGGAAAAGCGCACGAATACATCCGTTTTTTTACCGACTTGGCTAAAAATTTTGGCGCGGGTGTATTTGGAAATATCGTGCGTGACCGTGAATGTGCCGTAAGCGCCCGAACCTTTGGCGTGCATACGGCGCTCAGGGATGACTTCACGGTCAAAATGCGCCAGTTTTTCCAAAAACCAGACATCTTGCAGCAATTGCGGACCACGCGGGCCGGCAGTCATGACATTTTGGTTATCCACCACGGGGCAACCTGCAGCCGTGGTCAGGGAGGTTTTTTTCTCATTCATGCTGAAACTCCTTAGGTGGTGAGGACTTGGCTATTACAAGCGCATGCGCCTAAAGCAACAAGCGGGGTAAGCCCCAAGCCATACGATTTTCAGGCAGCTTTTCGGATTTTAAGCCGTCGAATCTGCCTGAGCAGCTCACTTTTTAATAGTAGGAAACCATGATTAATGCTGTGGCGCAGAGCTACGAATCAAATAATCAAAGGCGCTGAGCGCGGCTTTGGCACCCTCGCCCGCTGCAATCACGATTTGTTTATAAGGCACCGTGGTGCAATCGCCCGCAGCGAATACGCCAGGCAGATTGGTGGCGCATTTGGCATCGATTTCAATCTCGCCAAATTTGCTCAAATTGACCGTATCTTTCAAAAATTCGGTATTGGGCACCAGGCCAATTTGCACAAACACGCCAGCCAAATCCAGCTGCTCGACTTCGCCCGTCTCGCGGTGTTTTTTCGACAGGGCGCTGACCTTGCCATCAGTGCCATGTATTTCTGTGGTGGCGCAATTGGTATGCACGGTGACATTGGGCAGCGAGTGCAGTTTATTGACCAAGACCGCATCGGCTTTGAGCGCGGGCATGAATTCGACTACATCCACATGCTCGACCACGCCAGCCAAATCAATCGCCGCTTCCACGCCTGAATTGCCGCCGCCAATCACCGCCACTTTTTTGCCTTTGAACAGCGGGCCATCGCAATGTGGGCAATAGGCTACGCCTTTGTTTTTGTACTCTTGCTCGCCTGGCACATTGACATTGCGCCAGCGCGCACCGGTGGACAAAATCACGCTGCGGCTTTTCAGCACCGCGCCGCTTTCGGTTTCCACGGTAATCAAACCACCGGGCTGATCGGCAGGGATAATGCGCGCAGCTTTTTGCAGATTCATGATGTCCACACCATAGGCATTGGTGTGCGCCAATAAATCGGCAGCAAATTTGGGCCCTGTGGTTTCGGGAATACTGATGTAGTTTTCGATGGATTGGGTGTCATTGACTTGGCCACCAAAGCGCTCGGCCAAAACCCCGACGCGGATGCCTTTGCGCGCCGCGTAAATCGCCGCAGCGCCACCCGCTGGGCCGCCGCCCACAATCAAGACATCAAAAGGCGCTTTTTCGCTGAGTTTGGCCGCTTCGCGCGCGGCTGCGCCCTTGTCCATCATCTGCAGCAGCTCTTCCACATCGGTTTTGCCAGAATGGAACATGCTGCCGGCTTGCCAAACTTGCGGCACAGCCATGACTTCTCGTGCTTCCACCTCGGCTTGATTCAAACCGCCATCGATGATGGTGGTTTTGATGCGCGGGTTGAATACGCTCATCAGCGTCAGCGCCTGCACCACATCGGGGCAGTTGTGGCAAGACAGGCTCATATAGACCTCGAAATCGAAGTCCGCATCCAAGCCTTGAATCTGCTCAATCACTGCAGGCTCAACTTTGGGCGGGTGTCCGCCCGACCAGAGCAGCGCCAGCACCAAAGAAGTGAATTCATGCCCCAGTGGAATGGCAGCAAAACTCAGGTGTTGCACGCCATCTGCGCGGCTGATAGCAAAGCTAGGAACGCGCTTATCTTGCCCATCGGTTTTGAGCGTGATTTTGTCGCTCATGGCCGCGATTTGCTCCAATAGGCCTTTGAGTTCGGCCGAAGACTCATCGCTGCCCAGCGTAGCAGTCAAGGTAATAGGGCGGCGCAACAAACCCATGTATTGCTGCAATTGGGCGCTCATTTCTTGATCCAACATATCTATCTCCTTTTAAAACAAACCTATGAACTATTTAGGATAGGCTCGGCTACACCTTGCTTTGGTCATTGCGAGCGAAGCGAGGCGATCCACGATAGCTAAGGCTAAGCCAATCACACCGTACTGGATTGCCGCGTCGCTGCGCTCTTGGCTATGACGCAGCCTCACAAAAAACTCTCGGAAAAACAGCGGTGATAGGCTGCTCTTTCAGCAATTTTTGGCGATAAAAAACCGAACGGGACTGCGTCAGCACGCACCCGCCGTTCGGCTTGGCGATTAAGCGGCCTGCGCCCTTGGCGCAGGAGCCAAACTTAAATCTTGCCGACCAACTCGAGAGAAGGCTTCAGCGTTTTCTCGCCATCTTTCCATTTAGCAGGGCAAACTTCACCTGGGTGCGCCGCTGTGTACTGGGCTGCTTTGAGCTTGCGCACAGTTTCAGCTACATCACGAGCGATTTCGTTAGAGTGGATTTCCAAGGTTTTGATGGTGCCGCTAGGATCAATCACAAAAGTGCCGCGCAGTGCCAAGCCTTCTTCAGCGATATGCACACCAAAAGCATTGGTCAATTGGTGCGTAGGATCGCCAACTAAGGGGAATTTGGCTTGGCCAACAGCCGCCGAAGTCTCGTGCCAAACTTTGTGGCTGAAATGCGTATCCGTCGTGACGATATACACCTCGGTATTGGCCTTGGTGAATTCGTCGTAATGCTTGGCCGCGTCTTCAATTTCCGTTGGGCAGTTGAAGGTAAAGGCCGCAGGCATAAAAATCACAACTGACCAGTTCTTGCCGTTAGACCAGTCTTTTTCAGTCACTTCAATGAATTTGCCGTTGTGGAAGGCATTGGCTTTAAAGGGTTGTACTTTGGTATTAATCAAACTCATGGATAGCTCCTCAAAGGTTGCAAGAAAAAAATCGATGTCATCAAGCGATTTTTAAATGAATCAATCGCCGATGGGTGAATCATAGCTATAAACTATCAAAAAACCAGTCCTAGCCGATTCATTTTATGCAAAGGCAGCATAGCTTTTATGAATCGTGCTCGCTCACGCTGCGCATGCCGCTTGTACTGCCATCGCTGCCATCCAATGCGAGTTGTAAAAACCCTTCGCGCCAGCGACTTATCTGGCGCAAGCGCACGCTTTAGCCTAGACTGGTAGCAGATTTGGCAATAAAAGTTTTTCACAAGGAGACATGAAATGATCAAGCGCAACACTATCGTCGCCAGCGTGCTGGCCTGCGCCATCGCCTTGCCTGTTTATGCGCAGGAATTGGCCGTTGGCAGCACCAAGTTTCCCATCAACACCACAGTGAGTGAGCAAAAATTACAGCTCAACGGTGCAGGCATACGCTACAAAGCCATTTTTAAAGTGTATGCCGCAGGCTTGTATTTAGCTAAGCCCAGCAAAAGCCCAGAGGATGTGCTCAGTATGCCTGGCGCTAAGCGCGTGACCATGGTGTTTTTGCGCGAGTTGGATGCCAAAGAGTTTGGCAAGCTGATGATCGCAGGCGTAGAGAACAATGTAAAAGACAAAAAGCAGCTGGTTAATGCTATGCCTGGATTGCTGAAAATGGGCGATATTTTTTCGCGCTATAAGAAAATGAATCCGGGTGAAGAAATCCATTTCGATTTGAATGCCGACAAAAGCGTGAGTCTGCAAGTGCGTGGCAAAACCGAAGCCATTGCAGGCGGCACTGATTTCTACGATGCCATTTTGCTGGTCTGGCTCGGTAAATCCCCTGTAGATTACAAGCTCAAAGAGGCCATGTTGACTGGCGGCGTGGCGGCGCAGAAATAAGCCCCTTGCCCTTGCCCTTGCCCCCACAAAAAAGCGCAAGCCATTTTGCTTGCGCTTTTTCATGGATCAACACGCCTTTTGCATACTAAGCATGCACCACCAAAACCGAACGCGCTGCGTGCGAGACAACTTTTTGCGTCACGCTGCCTAAAAGCAATTTTTGCACCCCTTTGCGCCCATGCGAGCCCATCACAATCAAGTCTGCGCCCAAGTTCTCGGCCGCATCGACGATGCCGCGCCAAGCCGATACGCCTTCGAGTCGCATTTCTTGCGCATGAACCCCTAAAGCTTGCATAGCGGCGCTGGCTTTGAGCAAGGTTGTGTCGGCTTGCTGCTGCGCAATTTGCGCGTATTGCTGTTGCGCGATGCCCAAATCCATTTCGCTCATCGTCAGGGCTGGGAAAGGTTCAATCACCGTCAGCAACACCACCTGCGAGCCAAAGGATTTTGCCAATGCGCCGGCTTTATCCAAAGCCAAATGGGCGGTTTCTGAACCATCAACGGGTACCAAGATCTTATTAAACATACAGCACTCCTTTTACAGTGAACGAATGCAAACAGTGTAGAGCAAATGCACACCCTGACGGCAAAAAGAATCTCGTTATGATGCAGGCCAGCAAACTGCTGCCAGCTTTCTTTTATTTAGGCATAAAAATAAAGAGAAACCTCACCAAAATTACCCTAGCAGCTCACAAAAAAATAGCAAAAACAGCCCCTAACTAGCCATGTTTGAACTCCACCTCCTTGCCCCCGAAGCCGCTGTCGAAAGCGTCAGCGATGCGCTCGATGCGCTCGACGCCCTGTCCGTCAGCGTCGAAGATGCCGATGCGCAAACCCCGGCCGAACAAGCCCTGTTTGGCGAGCCTGGTATGCCCCCGCCCAAAGAGGGCTGGCAGCGCAGCAGTATCAAAGCCCTATTCCCAAGCGAGGCGGCCGCACGCGAAGCGGCCAGTCTGCTCGCGGCGCAAGATTTTTTTGCCGATTGCCAATTGCTACAAGTGCAAGAAGTGGCCGAGCAAGACTGGGTGCGCCTGACGCAAAGCCAGTTTGAGCCCGTGGAAATCACGCCTGAATTTTGGATCGTGCCCAGCTGGCACCAAGCGCCGGCGCAGGCCAAAACGGTGATGACGCTGGACCCTGGGCTGGCCTTCGGCACCGGCACCCATCCCACCACGCGCATGTGTTTGCAATGGGTGGCCGAGCACCCCGCAGACATAGCAGGCCAGCGCGTGCTCGATTACGGCTGTGGCTCAGGTATTTTGGCCATAGGTGCGGCGCTGTACGGCGCGACCGAGATTGATGCGGTCGATATTGACCCCGCAGCCGTGCAAGCCACAGGCGATAACGCAGAAAACAACCGCGTTGCCCAAGGCTTGATTCGTGTCGGCCTGCCCAACGCCTGCAGCGGCCAATACCACACCGTACTGGCTAATATTTTGGCCACCCCGCTAAAGGTATTAGCGCCCTTGCTCTGCGGCCATGTGGCCGCTGGCGGGCATTTGGTGTTGGCGGGCATTTTGGAGCGCCAAGAAGAGGAACTCAAAGCCGCTTACGCGCCTTATCTACAACTGGAAGTGGCGAATCGGCAAGACGGCTGGATATTGATGACGGGACAAAAAGCGGCTGGGTAAAAGCATCAGCTCTTAACATCCATTCTTAGCATCGGCTCTTTGCTATGCTTTTATAGCCATTTTTTCAGCATCTTTTACTGCAAATGAGGCGGAAAATCTGCCTGGGCAGCTCACTTTTTTACTGGATTTTTTAGCATTAACGCTGCCGCCGCACACTGGCTGCTGGGATGCGCATACCCTCGCGGTATTTGGCTACAGTGCGGCGCGCACAATCGATGCCCAGCGCCGCCAAACGCTCAGCGATTTTGCCGTCTGATAGCGGTTTGCGTGCATCTTCGGCCTCTATCATTTGTTTGATGTGGGCGCGCACCGCCGTGCTGGACGCGTCTTCGCCGCCTTGCGTGGCCAGCCCTGAGGAAAAGAAATACTTCATCTCAAAAGTACCCTGAGGCGTGGCCATGTATTTAGAGGTCGTGATGCGGCTGATGGTCGATTCATGCAAGCCCAATTCATCGGCCACGGCTTTGAGCACCATGGGCTTCATCGCCACCGCACCATGCAAGAAGAATTCGTGCTGCTGGCGCACAATGAATTCAGCCGTGCGCAAGATGCTGTCAAAGCGTTGCTGCACATTTTTCACGAAACTGCGCGCCTCATTCAGGCTTTGCTGTGCGCCGCCTGCGGGCGCGTTTTTTAAGGCTTGTGCATAAAAACGGTCCACTCGCAAACGCGGCATCACTTGCGGGTTGATTTTGGCGATAAACAAACGGTGCTGGCCTTGGCCTTTGGCTTGCACAATGACATCAGGCACGATGATATTGCGCGCTGTTTGCACAAAACGGCGCCCAGGCTTGGGCTCTAGCCGCACAATGCCCTGCATGGCCGCGCGCGCCACGGCTTCACTGCAAGCTGTGGCCTTGGCCAAGGCTTTCGGGTCTTTTCTCGCCAGCACATCCAGATGGTGGCTGCAAATCTCCAATGCCGCAGCGCGCACCGCATCGTCTGGCCACTGCAATACTTGTAGCTTCAAGCATTCGCTCAGATCGCGTGCGCCCACGCCCGTGGGCTCCATATGCTGCAAGAGTTTGAGCGCGATTTTCAACTCGGCCAGCACCGTCTCTAGTTGCTCAAAATCATCTTCTGCGCTATCGGTGGCATCGGCGGCTAAATGCTGCGCTAGGCTGACGAGTGAGTCCTCTAAATAACCGTCTTCATTGAGTGATTCGATCAGAAAATACAAAGCTGCCCGCGTGCTGTCAGCTAGGCGCTGCCCCAGAGCTTGCTGGTGCAAATGCGCATACAAGCTGCTGGCGGCGCTGTGTATGCTCAAAGGGTCAAAATCCGCATCGGCTGCGCCACTGCCTGGGGTCAGGCTGGGCGGGGCGTCTTCGCCCCATTCGGCCTCTGTAGCACTGCTGTCGTGCGTGCCGTCACCGCCCCAATCGTCAGCCTCGCCAGCTAAAGCCAAGCCCTCGCCCCCATCCTCATGGGCAGCCTCGCTGCGCTCTTCTGCCGCGCTGCTGCGTTCGTATAAATCGGCCTGATGCCGCGCCAATTGCGCCTCTTCTTCGGCACTCAACTCGGTTTCTTCGCGCTCTAAAAACGGGTTTTCTTCGAGCATGCGCTCGACTTCTTGCTCCATCTCCAGATTCGACATCGCCAGCAGCTTGATGGCCTGCTGCAACTGGGGTGTGAGCGCCAGAGTCTGCGTGGCCTTGAGCTTTAACCCCGCCTTCATAGCCGCCCCATTTTCAGTGCCAAATCGGCGCTTTGTGCCGCAAATACTGCCTGAGCAGCTCTGAAAAAAAGCGTATAAAAAACCACAGTCACCACAGGCTACATACGGAAGTTATCGCCCAAATACACGCGGCGCACTTCAGGGTTAGCCACGATGCTTTCGGGGCTGCCGTGGGTCAGGACTTGACCATCGCTGATGATGTAGGCGTGGTCGCAAATGCCCAGAGTTTCGCGCACATTGTGGTCCGTGATCAGCACGCCGATATTGCGCGCTTTTAAAAACTCAATCACGCGCTGAATTTCAATCACGGCAATCGGGTCCACGCCCGCAAAAGGTTCATCAAACAAGATAAATTGCGGATTGGTCGCCAGCGCCCTGGCCATTTCCACACGGCGGCGCTCGCCACCAGATAGCGAAGGTGCGGCCGCTGTGCGCAGGCGTTCGATATTGAAGTCGGCCAGCAATTTATCGAGCTGCTGGCGCACTTCAGTTTTGCTCAAAGTGCTGCCATCGGCTTTGCGCTGCAATTCCAACACGGCTTGGATGTTTTCCTCTACCGTCATTTTGCGAAAGATGGAATTTTCTTGCGGCAGATAGCCCAGCCCCAAGCGCGCGCGCTGGTGTATGGGCATATGCGCGGCGGCTTTGCCATCTATCCACAACTGCCCAGCATCGGCACGCACCAGCCCGACAATCATGTAAAACCAAGTGGTTTTGCCCGCACCATTGGGGCCGAGCAAACCCACCACCTCGCCACGGCTGACCGATAAACCTGCATCGCGCACCACTTGGCGCGAGCCATAGCTTTTGCTCAAACCCTTGGCGACCAAACGGCCAGGGGCAGGTATCAGCTCATGGCTGACAGCGGGTGCTGCACTAGCTTGACTCATTGCCCACCTCCGCTTTTGAGCTGCAGACTCGGCTTGATCCCTTTGCCCTCATCAGGCTCAGGGCTTGGCGTGGGCGCACCCTCGGCATTGCGTGAACTCAAAGTCACACGCACACGGCCGCCGCCGCTGCTGGCCTTGCCGCCCTCAGTCAGCGTTTGGCCACCATTTACCGTAAAAATATCGGTGTTGCCGTTGTAGGTGATGACTTGCCCTGTGACGGTATCCACGGGCTTATCGCCCTGCAAGCGTTTAAAAACGGCATTGCCCGTGAGTGTGGCTATCCCAGTCTGGCTGTGATAGCTAATGGTATTGGCCTGCGCCTCTACAAATTCATTGGCCAGGCCTTCGCGCTGCTGGCGAAAAAATGCTTGCGCTGCGTTGCTGCCCACGATCGTAGCCAGCTGCTGGCCCGCCGCATCTTGTTTAACCTCTAAACGCGCGCCACGCATCACGATGCTGCCTTTATTCACGCGTACATTGCCTATGAATACGCTGCGCTGGCTTGTTTCCTCATAGCGCAGCGCGTCTGATTCAATTTGCATGGGCTGGGCACGATCGGCGCGGCCGGCTGCCTGCGCTTGCACAGGCAGCAAAGTCAACAAGGCCAGGCTAGCCAAAACCCCAAGCAGCAAGCCAGGCGCAGGCGGCAAAGACGAAAGGGAGAAAATCTTAGGCATGTTTTTTGCTTAAACGAGGGTTTTTCTAAGGCCGCAAGTGTGACACAGTTTACCCACGCACTTACGCCCCCTTGCCTGCCTGCGCAGTTGTGCCGCTTGCGCCATGTGCGCAGTAAATCGGTATTGGGTAAAATTGCTGCAATGCACCATTTTTTGCATACCAAAGGATAGAGTCATGATTTACCAGTTATACGAAACCCAGCGCGCCCTGTTAGAGCCTTATGCCGAATATGCCCGCGCTGCGTCCAAGCTCTATCGCAATCCACTCAATCCCCTAAAACTGTTTTCTGGCGCATTCACGCCGCGTATCGCCTCGGCCTATGATTTGATGTACCGCCTAGGCAAAGACTATGTCAAACCCGAATTCGGCAT
Organism: uncultured Burkholderiaceae bacterium; assembly: GCA_964608575.1. GTDB lineage: Bacteria > Pseudomonadota > Gammaproteobacteria > Burkholderiales > Burkholderiaceae_C > JAMIFN01. Next base: position 16,917 of record CAZSPW010000022.1, read on the forward strand.
CAGAGAGGTCATGGTCGATGGCGAAGCCGTCGGCATCCATGAGCGCATCGCCATGAGCAAACCCTTTGCCGATTTGCTGCGCTTCAAACGCTATACCGACAACCAAAAAGTGCTGGACAAAATCAAGGCCGAGCCTGTGGTGCTCATCATCGCACCCCTGTCTGGCCACTACGCCACGCTGCTGCGCGAAACCGTGCGCGCCACCCTGCAAAACCACAAGGTCTATATCACCGATTGGAAAAACGCCCGCTTGGTACCCACCAGCGAAGGCGAATTCCATCTGGATGACTATGTCAACTATGTACAAGAGTTCATCCGCTATATCCAAAAAGAGCATGGCAACTGTCACACCATCAGCGTGTGCCAGCCCACTGTGCCGGTGCTTGCGGCCATTTCACTCATGGCCAGCCGCGGCGAGAAAACCCCCATCAGCATGACCATGATGGGCGGCCCCATAGACGCACGCCGCTCGCCCACTGCCGTGAACAATCTGGCCATGACGCACCCAATTTCTTGGTTTGAAAACAATCTGATCGACCGCGTGCCGATCAACTTCCCCGGCGCAGGCCGCCGCGTTTATCCTGGCTTTATGCAGCACACTGGCTTTGTTGCCATGAACCCGCGCCGCCACGCCAATAGCCATTACGACTATTTCAAAGATTTGATGAAAGGCAATGCCGAAAGCGCCGAAGCACACCGCAAGTTTTATGACGAATACAACGCCGTGCTCGACATGGATGCCGACTACTATCTCGAAACCCTAGAGACCGTATTCCAACAATTCAAACTGGTGCGCGGCACTTGGAAAGTGAAAAGCCCGGAAGGGAAAATCGAGCGCGTGCGTCCGCAAGACATCAAAACCACCGCCCTGCTCACGGTAGAGGGCGAGCTCGACGATATCTCTGGCCACGGCCAAACCGAAGCCGCCCACGGCCTATGCAGCAGCATCCCGAAAAATCAGCGCTTACACATGGAGGTGCCGGGGGCTGGGCATTACGGTATTTTCTCTGGCTCTAAATGGCGCCAACAAATTTATCCCAAAGTGCGCGATTTTATTTTGGCGGCCGAAAACAAAACGCTCAACACCAAAGGCTCTGTCCATCGCGCCTACCAAAACTACATTGAATGCACCCCCTTCTTGACGGAAGAGGAGCAATCCGCCTGCGAACTCGAAGCCAATGACGCGCCCGCAGAAGCGCGTTTAACGCTGGGCGCAGCCGCCGTCAGCCGCACAACGGTGGACGCAGCAGTAGCAAAAACACCGAAAAAAACAGCTATCAAAAGAAAAGCTGCTCAGGCAGATTCTGCGCCAGAAATTGCACAAAACAATACTAAAAAAACCACCAAAACAGCCATCAAAGCCAAGCCCCTCAAAGCAGCAACTAAGGCTATAAGCAAAGCCAGCTCCAAAGCCAAAACCAAAAGCGCAACGGCACAACCTGCTTTTCCCAAACTGCCGCCACGCGCAGCCTGATGCGGCACTGGAACGATGTCCGAAATTGCCCTGCAGCCCAACGCCGAGCAAGCCCTCAAGGCCGCCGTCATTTTGGCGGCGCTGCCGCAAACCCAATGCCAGCGCTGCGGCTGGCCCGATTGCGCCAGTTATGCCCATGCCATAGCTGGTGGGCAGGCGGCTATCAACCAATGTCCGCCCGGCGGGCAGGAAGGCGTGGCGCGCCTAGCCGCCATCACGGGCCAGGCGGAACTGCCACTCAACCCCGAATTTGGGCGCGAACAAGAGCGCACCGTCGCCTTTATTGATGAAGACTGGTGCATAGGCTGCACCCTGTGCGTGCAAGCCTGCCCTGTGGATGCCATCATCGGCGGCAATAAATCCATGCACACCATAGACGAGGCCAATTGCACGGGCTGCGAGTTGTGCGTGCCCGCCTGCCCCGTCGATTGCATCGAAATTGAAATCCTCACCCCAGGGCAAACAGGCTGGCAGGCTTGGTCGCCCGCCTTAGCCGCCAATGCGGAAAAACGCTATGCCGCACACCAAAGCCGCAACGACATGGGCGCACGCAGCAGCTGGATGAAACAAGCTGGCACCGAGAATTTAGCTATGCCCACACCAGCACTTAGCGCCGCAGCCAGCAGCACGAATACCGCTGCGCAGGCACAAGGGCAAGCACAAGTGGACAAACAAGCCGCCATTGCAGCGGCTTTAGCCAAGGCCAGAGCCGAGCGCCAAGCTAGGGCTGCGTCAGCATCACCAGCATCGCAGCCGCCAGCGCATCAAAAACCATAGCTGCCTAGGCAAATTTTGCGCGGCAAAAGCCGCAAAATGCAACTATTTCTATGGCTTACTTTCGCGCAGGTTGGGGCGCAAGCCTGGGGTAATGGCCAAACGCTGCGCCTGCCCTTGGCGCTGCACCACCAAATCCACAGGAACTTGCGGCTTAAGCGCGGCAATTTGCGTCAGCAAATCGCTGGTATTGCGCACCACTTGCTGCCCCACATGGGTAATCACATCACCGGGCAGCAAGCCCGCAGCTTGCGCGGGGCTGCCGTGCAGCACGCCCGTGACCACTACGCCCTGCGTGCTAGGCGGCAGCGCAAAAGTTTGCGCCAGCTCGGGGCTAAGGTCTTGCGGCTCCACCCCTATCCAGCCGCGCGTGACATGGCCTTCTTTCACGATGCCGTCTAACACCTGCCGCGCCAACGACGCTGGTATGGCAAACCCTATGCCCATGCTGCCGCCCGAGCGCGTGTAAATCGCGGTGTTAATGCCCAGCAAATTGCCCGCAGCGTCCACCAGCGCCCCGCCTGAATTGCCGGGGTTAATGGCAGCATCGGTTTGAATAAAGTTTTCAAAAGTATTGATGCCCAAATGGTTGCGCCCCAAGCCGCTGACAATGCCGCTGGTCACGGTTTGCCCCACGCCAAAGGGGTTACCTATGGCCAGCACCGCGTCGCCCACCTGCAAATCGTCTGAGCTGCCCCAACGAATCGCCGACAGGCGCGGCAAATCAATTTTCAGTACGGCTAAATCGCTATCGGGGTCGCTGCCTATGATTTGGGCGCGGGTGCTGCGGCTATCGGGCAGGGTTACGGTGATTTCTTCTGCGCCGTCGATCACATGGTTATTCGTCAAGATATAGCCTTGCTCGCTGACGATCACGCCCGAACCCATGGCGCGCTGGGCCTCGCCCTCGCCATCGGCGTTCTCGCCCTGTTCACCAAAGAAAAAACGGAACCACGGGTCTTTGGCGGCAGCGGGGTCGTCGGCCGCGCGGCTGGTGCTGATGCTCACCACCGAAGGTGCTGCCACCTTCACCGCATCACGAAAACTCATGCTCTGCCCCACCACGGGCTGCGCCAGCGGCGCGGTGCTCTGCCCTTTCGCATTCAGGCTGATAGCGGGGCTGCGCCATTTTTGCCACAGGCTTTGCCAATCTTGCGGCCACTGCGGTTTGAGCGTCAGCACCACAAACCACAGCGCCAACAGCACCGTGACAAACTGCGAGAATAAGAGCCATAAACGCCGCATAAACCTGCCTACTTTTAAAAAGATCACACCATGAGCACAGCCAAAAGCATCGCCCCAACCGCCAGCCGCGAAGCACTTTTAGCCCATTGCAACGCCCTGCTGCAGCCCGAAAACTTCAAAGATTATGGC
>CAZSPW010000023.1:0-20418 GCA_964608575.1 uncultured Burkholderiaceae bacterium
TATAACGGTTTTACGGTGTTTTGCGTAACAGCATAAAAAAAGCGAAATTATTTTCCAGCTTGCCGTGTCCGTGTCGCTGAAGTTGGTGAAGAGGTGACTTAGGTGACTTCAAGCACGCAACCCCCGTAATAACAGTTCGCAATGCTGTTCAATAAAGGCGCCCATATCGGTGTCTTCTGAGAGCAGCACACTGCTGGCGCTGCGTACGGCTTTTTCCCAAATAGAGGGGTAGGTCAAGAGTGAATGGAAAGACAGCCATAAATGCCCCATATCGACTTTGCGAAATTCCCCCGAGGCCACGCCCATGGCAACTGCGTCGTACACCAGCTGACGGCATGGAATGAGCACCTCTTCTTCATAGTATGCGGCGCAGTGCGGGAAATGGTGTGCTTCGCTGATGAGCATATTGGGGATAGCGCGCGTAATGGTGCTGCCCGAGCGTTGCCACCACAGGCGGATTAGCATGCTAATGAGTTCGGATGCGCTGCCCGTGAAGTTTTTGGCCAAGGCTTGTGCGTCGTGCAGTACCGGAACCACCGCATGCTTGACGACAGCCTCAAACAATTCCTCTTTTGTACCAAAGTATAAAAATAAGGTGCCTTTAGAAACCCCTGCGCGTTTCGCAATCTCTTCCGAGCGTGTGGCGCTATAGCCTTTTTCTGCAAATAACTCCAAGGCGGCTTGCAGCAGCTCTGCTGGCCTATCGTCTTTACGGCGCGTGCGCGTACTTGTAGCAGGTGGTGAAGAAGGCAAAGCATTCATGGGCAAAAATCTGCAGGAGACAGGATGATTGACTAAGCGGTCAGTCATCTAGTTTGTAAGTTTAATAGATAGACTGAGTTTTGATATATCGCAAGTCGTGGCCTTTATCGTAGAAACAACAAGGCAGGAGATAACAGCGCAGGAGCGACCGAAGGTGCAGTGGGCGCGCGGCTGATAAACCCAGCCTTGGCAGGGCTAGCCTATGTTTAGCATGATGCAGCAGCCTAAATCGATATCTAGGCTAGGCCACTGGTGCGCGTGTGTAATCGCCTGACTTGGGTGTGCGGCCCAATAGTGCAATGCCCGTATGCTGCCGGCGTGACAGACGCAAACGGCCTCTGCGATGGATTGTGTTTGGAGTGTTTGCACAAAATTGCCCAAGCGTGCGATGACCGCTTGCGTATTTTCGATACCGCCAAAACGGTATTGGCCAAAATCCTTCATCCAAGCGTCTACAGCCTGCCGGGGAATATCGGCCCAAGGGTAGCCCTCCCACTGGCCAAAATTCATTTCGACCAAGCGCTCATCGTATGTAATGCTGCCTAAATCAGGGCGTATTTTGTGCAATTGCCGTGCCAAGGCGCTGCAGCGCTGTAAAGGAGAGCTGTACACAGGCAACCCTATTGGCACTAATTGCGCGGCATTTTCGGCCGCAGCCCAAGTGCCATTCGGGTCGGCTGCTAAATCGCTAGCACCATAGCAAATGCCTGCCGGTGCTAAGACGCGGGCATGGCGTATCAACCAAAGTTTCATAGCCAGCTCTCCCAGCGCATGGCGTAGGCAACCAACTGCGGCCAAGCTGCTAAGGCGAGGTAGGCTAGCAATTCACTGATTTGCTGGGTGCAGCCCAAAGTGTCGCCTGTAAATCCCCCTATGCGTGCGGCAAACCAGGCGCGCAGATGCCAAGTGCTCAGCAGCATCGATAGTGCAGCCAGTACCCAAGCGCCTGTAGGGATGAGCCAGAGCGCGGCAGCGCCAATCAGGGTGGGCCATATCAAAGCTGCGGCCAATTGCACAGGGCTGATGGCATCGGCCAGGGGCTTCGATTTGGAGCGGGCCAAATCCCCCACATGGGCCAAGCTAAACATGAGCAATAAAGGCGATAGGCGTGAGAGCGTATGCGCCCAGAGCAAGGCCACAGCAGCCAGCAGGGGCGACTGCTGTGCCAATAAAGCCAGGGTGGCGATTTTGAGCCCCAGCACCAATATCAAGGTCAAGCTGCCATAGCTACCGATGCGCGAGTCTTTCATGATTTCTAGTGCTTTTTCTGCTGCTACATAGCCGCCTAAAGCGTCAGCCGTATCGGCCAAGCCATCTTCGTGAAACCCGCCTGTGAGCCAAACACTAGCGGCAGTGGCCAATATTGCGGCCATCAAAGCGCCCAAAGCGCTAGGCGGTAGAACAGCTAGAGCTAGCCACAAGACAAGAGCAGAAAAAATGCCAACTACGCTGCCCACTAATGGGAAGTACACGCTGGCAGCGCGCAGCATGGTCGGGCTGTAGCCCACCCAAACAGCCAAACGCCCCGTGATGGGAATGCGCGTAAAAAACTGCAGGGCAAGTAAAAAGTGTTTGAGGGGCATTTTTAAGTGGATTTTTGGGGTTTTAAGCCGATAAATCTGCCTGAGCAGCTATCAAAGTTGAGGAAGTGCCCAGCATTATCGATAGCCCTGCGGTGACTGGTGTCGCAGAAAAGCGCTTTAACTTTTCGTGGCGACACCGGCGCTGTCAAAGCTGGCCATTTCCTTCAATAGGGCGCAGGCCGATTGCAGCAGCGGCCAAGCCAGTGCTGCGCCTGAGCCTTCACCCAGACGCAGCCCTAGATGCAGCAGCGGCGCAGCCTGCAAATGCTCCAGCAGCAGCGCATGGCCGCGCTCGCCCGAACAGTGGGTAAAAACGCAACGCTCTAAAACGCTGGACTGCAATTGGGCGGCTACTAAAACCGCGCTGCTGGTGATAAAGCCATCGACCACGATCACGCGGTTTTCGCGCGCGGCCTGCAGGATGCTGCCCACCATGGTGGCGATTTCCAGTCCACCGAAAGCAGCCAAGGCATCCAAAGGCGTTTGCGCGTGGGCATGTTTTTCCAGCACTTGCGCCAGAATTTGCGTTTTGCGGCTGATGGCGCTGGGGTTTAAACCTGTGCCTGCTCCCGTGCAATCGCCTATAGGTAAATCGCACAGCCGCGCCATCAATAAGGATGCAGCTGAGGTATTGCCTATACCCATCTCGCCAAGTATGAGGGCATTGCCCGGCAAATCTTCCAGCAATTGCGCGCCGTTGTGCAGGGCTTGCTCGCACTGCGCGGCGCTCATGGCGGCTTGGCTCAGGCTATCGGCGCTGCCATAGGCGACTTTTTTATCGATCAAACCCAAATGCTGCTCAAAATCGTGGCGCACTCCACAATCGACTACTTGCAGTGCTAGGTCATGTTGTCTGGCTAGGACATTGATGGCTGCGCCGCCGGCGAGAAAATTATTCACCATCTGCCAAGTCACATCGCTGGGATAGGCGGAAACGCCGTGCGCGGCCAGGCCATGATCGGCGGCATAGACCAGAATTTGCGGATCTAGCAGTGTTGGGCTAGTGCTATGGAGGATCAGCCCTAAGCGCAACGCTAGGGCTTCTAGTTGCCCCAAAGCACCTAGCGGTTTGGTTTTTTGATCGAGTTTTTGCTGTAAGCGTTCGGCCAGTTCTGCGTCAGCTAGGCTGGGTATGGCAGACAGCAGAGAGGAAAGAGCTGGGGATGTTTGCATTTTTAAGAGTCAAATCATTGAAAATCCGCGTGAAAATTGCCTGGGTAGCTCACTTATTCATAGTTTTTTTAAGCTGTTTCATGATGGATTCGCTAGCAAAAATGGGTGCCAAGCCCCTTAGGTTTTGACTTGCAAAACCGCATTCTTCAGCCCCAGCTGCACCGCGGGTGGCATGGCAGCCAAACGCACTGTGCCGGGCAAGCCGAAAGAGCTGCAGTCGCGTAATTTCACGCCGTGCCCGCGCAGCTGGCTTAAAAAATAGGCGATGTCTTTCACTGGTGGGCGGGCGGTAAAAAAATGCGCTACGCTGGGGTTGCAAACCCAGCCCAGTTTGCCCTCACACAGGGCGATTTGCGCCGCCTTCCATGCGCGCAATTGGGGCAAACTGGCAGCTAGCCAAGCCTGCGTTTGGGGCTGCGCCCAGGCCTGCAACATGGCCACACCATGCGCGCCCAGCGGCCAGCTGGCGGCTAATTGTTTGATGCGTTTGACTTGTGCGCCTGCGTGTTGCGGCGCAATGCAAAACGCGCCGCGCACGCCCGTCAGCCCCAAGGCTTTATTCGGGCTGAACAATTGCCAAATACGGTCACGCAGTACGCGGCTGAGCAGGCTCTCACCTTCTAAACGCAAAGGCTCGTAGGCGCAGTCAAGGACGCGGATTTGCTGAATCTGCGGGCGGTCGAACCAGTCGAGTAAACCCGCCTGCTCTTGCCCTAGTGGGCTGCTCGGTTCGCACAGCCACACCAATTTGGCTGCAGCTGCGTCTTGGCTGGGGTGCAGGCCCGCAATTTGTGCGGCACGGGCGTAGTCACCATAGTGGTGGTTGGGCAGCCAAACAGCAGCTGCGTCAGCTGCTCCCACTGCGCTTTGTGCAGCCAGGGCGCTGAGGCGGAAAATCAGCTCGCTGCTGCTGGCGCCGATCACGATGCGCCAATCATCCACCTGATAAAAATCGGCCAAGCTGCGGCGTAGGGCGGTGTAATCGGGGTCGGGGTAATGGCGGCAATCGGCCGCGTCTATGGCCGCTAATGCACTGGGGCAGGGGCCAGCCGCATTTTGGTTGCTGGAAAAATCAAAGGCGGGGATGCCCAAAGCATCGGGCCCGCCGTGATAGGCTGCGTGTTGCTGGGTAGCAGGGGTCAACTCCATATGCGTCCTCCAATATGCATGGTTAGGCTGAGAGCCGAGTTTTGCAAAATGTATGTAGCACTCACCAAACCTAGGGCCAGTACCAAGCCGCACCAGCAGCGATGCAGCAAATTTAGCGCCGCTGCTATGCTGCCCGCGCCGCAATTTTGCCCATCTGGGTTGAGTGCATACACCCCAGGTTTACACAGGCGCAAATCCAGCGCCAACGCCGCCGCAGCCATAGGCCAGCCGCTATTGGGTGATGGGGTTAAGACGGCATTTGAACCTATGTTTTTTAGCGTGTTTTTAGGGTTTTTCGCCGCCAAATCTGCCTGGGAAGCTATAAAAATAATAAGTGCAGTCAAACGAGCTGGCAGCCAAGACAGCACATCATCTGCACGCGCGGCAAAGCGCCCAGCGTAAGTCCAATCGCGCCCGTGGCGCAGCCCTTTATAACCCCAGCTGGCATCGGCGGTGTTGGCGTAGCGGTACAGCGCAGCGGCGGGCAGCCCGCCTAGGCAAAACCAGAACAGCGGCGCGATGACCGAATCGTTGAAGTTTTCCGCCAAGGTTTCGATGGCGGCTTCGCGCACTTGCGACGCATGTAAAACGCTGGTGTCGCGGCTGACCAAATACGCTAGGCGTTGCTGCCCTGCAGCCAGGGATTGCGCCAGCGCGGCATCGACGGCAGCGACCTCATCTGCCAGCATCCGCCATGCAAACAAGGGCTTGAGCAGCAAGGCTAAAAACAGCACGATCAGCACCATGGCTAGCACCAATCCAGCGCCCATGGCAGGAGTAGAGGTGATGGCTAGCAACTGCAGCAAGCCAAAAATAAGCAGGCTTTGGATAACAAACGCCAGTGCAATCACCAAGCCCGCGCCGCATAGCCAAAAGCCTGCGCCGAGCAGCAAACTGCGCAGGCGCGTGCTGCCTGTATCTGCGCTGCCTGCTGCTGGGGCAGCATACTGGCCGCAGCAGTTGAGATACTTTCCCATGCCTACTACGGGGTGTATGGCCGCTGGTGGCTCACCCAACAGGCGATCGAGCAGCAAAGCCAGCAGCACAGCAGACAGCAGTAGCCAAACTGGAAGAAAAAGCATGATACGTAGGGGCGCTTTTAGCCTTGCTGCGCGAACAAAGCGCTGGGCTGGCCCCAGTGGTCGTCAAACAGCACATCAGCTAAGGGCTGGCGCTTGGCCCAGCGTTCTTGCTGCAGCATGGGCTCCTCGTAAAACGCGGGCACTGGCCCTATGCATAGCAGCGCCAAGGGCTGCGCGTCTTGCGGCAGCTGTAGCACCTGCGCCAGCTCCACAGGGTCGAAAATCGAGACCCAACCCAAGCCCAGGCCTTCAGCGCGTGCGGCCAGCCACAGGTTTTGCAGGGCGCAGCCTATAGATGCAATATCCATATAGGGCATGGTGCGGCGGCCAAAAATATGCGCTTCGCGTTGTGGCATCAGGCAGCAGGCAATCAGCTCGGCGCAGTCACGGATACCTTCTACCTTTAGGCGCAAAAACTCTGCCTTGCGTTCGCCCAAAGCCTCGGCTGTGGCTTGTTGCTCTTGGGCTACGACTTGCGCCACCGCTTCGCGTTGCGTGCTTTGCGTTAGGCGCAAAAAGCGCCAAGGCTGCATAAAGCCTACGCTCGGCGCCATATGCGCAGCTTGCAAAATACGCAATAGCGTCGCTGGTGGTACAGCCGCACCCGGGGTGAAGTGGCGCATATCGCGGCGCTGGGCTATGGCCTTGTACAGCGCCTCGCGCTCAGCTTGGCTATAGGCGTGGGGCTTATCCGCAGAAGCTACTGGGGGTTTGTTTTGCATAGTGGCGATCAGTTTTCTATGCCGCGCTGAGCGATCACTCCTTGCTGGTAGGCATGTTTGATGAGCTGGCTATCGCTGGCGGTGTCGGCCAAGTCTAGCAAGGCTGGCGGGCAATAACGCCCAGTGATGATGACATTGCTGTGTGCGGGACGATTTTTCAGGGCTTGCACTACATCGGCCTCGTCCAGCCAAGCAAAATGCAAGGGCAGGGTGAGCTCGTCGAGCACCAATAAAAAATAATCGCCACTGGCTAGCGCCGCTTTGGCGCGCTCCCAACCGATGATGGCTAATTGGCGGCTGCCGTCTGGGTCTTGGCCGCGCAGGCTGCAGCCGTCGCCCAGAGGCACAAGTTCAATACCAATATCGCGCAGCACTTGGCGTTCACCATAGGGGAAATGCTCGTCTTTGATGAATTGGTAGATGCCCACTTTTTTACCGTGCTGTTGGCGATGCCCAAAAGCGCGCAGTGCAGCGCCATAAGCCGCTGTGCTTTTGCCCTTGGCCATGCCAGTGTGGATAAGTAAGCGGCCTTGCGCCAGTTCTGGCTCAAAATTTTCTAATTTGCCTAAAGCGGGATTGCCCATATGCCTGCCCTTTAGTCTTCAATGCCGCGCTGTGCGGGGATGCCTGCTTGGAAGGCGTGCTTCACCAGTGTCATTTCAGTCACGGTATCGGCCAGCTCGATGATCTCCTGTGGGCAGCGGCGGCCAGTGAGCACCACGGTGCAATCCTTGGGGCGGGCGACCAGGGTCTCCAGCACATCCTGCAGGGGCAGCCAGCCGTAAATCAGTGGGTAGGTAATTTCGTCTAGCGTGACCATGAAAAATTCACCACTCATGATGTCGGCTTTGGCTTTTTCCCAGCCGCTGCGTGCTAGCTCGGCGCTGTGCTCCAGGTCTTTGCTTTTCCAGCTAAAGCCGTCGCCCAAACCTTCTATAGGCAGCCCCAGTTTTTCAAACATGCGGTGCTCGCCAAAGCGGGCGCTGGGCACTTTCATAAACTGGTAAATCTTGACTTTTTTGCCGTGGTGATGGGTGCGCCCCAGTGCGCGCACAGCCAGACCAAAAGCGGCCGTGCTTTTGCCTTTGCCGTCGCCCGTATGCACCATGATCAGGCCGCGGCGCTCGCCTGTGGGTTTTTCGTAGCGCGCTTCGGTAGGGGCTTGTTCAATTTCCATATGGTTTCTCCTTTATTGGGGTAAGGCTAACCAGCGCTCTTCGCACCAAACCACGCGCAGGCGGTTTGCAAAAACCGCTTCTATGGCGCGGTGTGTGCTGGCATCTTCAGTGCTGCCTTGGTGGATCAGCTCGCCGCCGGCGACGATGAGCAATTGGTCAGCACGCAGGGCATAGTTCACATCGTGCAAAACGGCTACGACGATATGGTTTTGCGCGGCCAGGAGCCGCGCCAGTAGCAACCAGTCGGCCTGGTGTGGAGGGTCTAGGTGATTCAGCGGCTCGTCCATCAAGAGTGCAGTCGCTTGCACAGCCAGCGCCCGCGCCAGCAAGACTTTTTGTCTTTCACCGCCGGATAACTGCCCAAATAAACGCCCGCGTAAATGTTCACATTGCGCCCAGGCTATGGCTTGATTGACAGCATCTAAATCGCGCTGTTGTGCGCTGGCCAAAAGGCCTAGGTGTGGCAAGCGCCCGAGCTGCACGATGTCCTCGATAGTGAGTTCATCGAGCGCGTTGCCGCCATCGTGTTGAGCCAAATAACTGATACGACGGGCGCGTCCGCGCGGGCTAAATTGCTCGACCGCTTGACCTTGTAATTGCACGCTGCCGCTGTGTTTTTGCAAACCTGCCAAGCAGCGCAAAAGGGTGGATTTTCCAGCGCCATTGGGGCCGATGATGGCACTGATTTGGCCGGGCTTTAAAGTACAACTGGCGCTGCGCAAAATGCTGCGCTGGCCAATGTTTACGCTGATATTTTTAGCCTCTAGCTGGCTGTGGATGGCCTCGCTCATGTGCGCTCTCCTTGCCAGTTTTTTCTGTGCATCAATACCAGCAAATACACGCCACCGACTAAGGCGGTGATGATGCCCACGGGCAGCTCTTCAGGCAGTATCAGTATGCGTGCCAGCACATCTGCCAGTAGCAGCAGCAAGCCGCCATAGGCCGCAGCCGCAGGCAAGAGTAGGCGGTAATTGCCGCTGATTTGCCCTCGGGCAATATGCGGCGCGGCCAAACCAATAAAGGCAATCAAACCAGCTTGTGCCACGGCTGCACCAGTGGCCAAGGCGATCAGCACAATATAAAAAAAGCGGAAGTGCGCCAATCCCAGCCCTAGGCTACTGGCGGTTAATTCGCCCAGTGCGAGTGCGTTCAGCCCACGCGCACCCAAGGCTGATAGCAGCATGCAGGGGATAAAAATCAGGAGCAATAAGCTCACAGAAGCCCAGCCGATAAAGGCCGTATTGCCCCACATAAAGCTTTGCATATTCGGCATGATATTGGGGTTCATCAGCATGATCAGGGCAGTGGCCGCGCCCATGACGACACCTACGACTACGCCTGCCAGCAGCAATTGCAAATTGCGCCGCGCACCGCCTGCCAGCACGATGGTCAGCAGCACAGAAACGCCTGCGCCGATAAAGGCTGCACCCGTCATGCCCAAACGCAGCGCCCAGCCTAGATCCATGAGACGCTCTTGCTGCAGCACCCAGGCCGATAACAGCATAAATAGCGCGACGAATAAAGATGCACCGCTGGCGCTGCCCAGCAGATAAGGCTCGGCCAAGGGGTTGCGAAACAGGCCTTGGGCTATGCCGCCGGCTAAGCCCAATAAAGCGCCGACGCACCAAGCGCCCAGCATGCGGGGGGTGCGAATGTCCAGCACGATATGGCGTAGCAAACCGTCTTCAGACCAAGCTGTGCTTGGCCAACGCACGCCATCGGCGCCCACGCACACCGCCAGCAGCATCAGCGCCAGCGTGGTGATCAGTAAAACGCCTATATGCAAGCTGACGCGCGCTGGTGCGCGGCTTGTTGGGTTGGGTGGGGGGACGGGTGTTTGCGCCATGGCTTTAGTGCTGGTATCTGTGCGCTCGCTCATGCCTTACATACCAGGCTTTTTGGCGGGTTGGGGCTGGCGGCGCGATTGCACCTTGAGTTTGCCCAGCACGCAATCGCGGATGATTTGTGCCGATTCATCCATGCGTGGCCCGGGGTGGATCAGCACATCCATTTGTTCTAGGGTGAACAGGCAAAACTGCTCGTTTTTTACGGCGGGCAGATGACGCCAGCCTGGGTAGAGCTGCATTTCGCCGGCGCTGCGATCTCCCGCCAAAATGAAGTCGGGGTTCTTCAGCACGACGAATTCAGGATTGAGTTTGGGGAAAGGCCCCATGTTTTTATCCACGATATTGCCCAGCCCCATGCGCGTTATCAGCTCGCCGATAAAAGAAGTCGCACCAGCCGCATAGGGGCCACGGCTGACTTCGAAATACAGGCGCTTGCCGCGTAGCGCTGGGGGGATTTGCGCCGCAGTGCGGCTGATACTGGCATCCATGCGCTGCCAAACTTGTTCTGCTTTGCTAGGGGGCAGCCCCAAAACCTGGCCAACGATGGCCATGACATCGCGGACTTGATCCAGCGTTTTAGGCTCTAGCACCACCACGCGCAAGCCTAAGTGGCGCAAACGCTCGCTCACCCGACTAGAGGCAGAAATCAAGACGACATCAGGGCGTAATGCAACGATGGCTTCGATACGGGGATCTAGGCCGCCGCCTACATCAGGCACGCGCTGCACCATTTCTGGCGGCCAGACGGTGTAGCGATCGCGACCGACGATGCGATCGCAAGCGTCCAAAGCGCAGACTGTTTCGGCCAGTGAGGGCAGGAGCGTGACGATGCGCTGCGGCGCTTTGTCAAAGTGCACCTTATTGCCTACGGCATCGACCACGGTATAAGCCGCCCAACTGGGGTTTGCTATTGCTATAAATACAAGAGCTGCCCAGGCAGATTTGGCGGCGTAAAATAAGGAAATAATGCGTAAAAACATGGTTTATGTGCTCGTTTTTAAGGGCAAAGGCAGGCCAGCGGCCATCAGCAGCACTTGTGGGCAGCTTTGTGCCAGTGCCTGATTGAGCAAGCCCAGTTCATCTACAAACTGGCGCACGGCAGGCGCTAGCGCAATCACGCCCAAGCCAATTTCATTGCTGACCAAAACCACAGGGCCAGGCGCTTGTGCCAGCGCCTGCTGCAATGCGGCGGTTTGCGCGTGAATTTGCTCGGGCGCCAGCGCGTGATCGGCATCGATGGGCATCAGCATATTGGTTAGCCACAGATTCAAACAATCCACCACCAGCAAGGTTTGCGGCGTGCTCAGGCGGGTAATACTTTGCGCCAAAGCCAGTGGCTCTTCCAGGGTTTGCAACTGCGGGACGCGGGCAGCGCGGTCGCTTTGGTGGCGGGCAATGCGGCTGGCCATTTCCGTATCGTGTGCTTGCGCGGTGGCGATCAAGCAGGCACGGTGTGCTGGGCTTAGCGCCAACCAAGCCTTGGCCAGCAGCTCGGCATGGCGCGATTTGCCGCTTTTTTGCCCACCAAGGATGAGGGTGTGGCTGCGTGGGGCGTTCAACATCGGCTCTCCCCTAGCGCACAGTCTGCGCCAAACAAAGCGGCTGCAGCTTGCGGGTTAGAAGCAAACCAAGGGTGGAAATAGCTGGCCTGAATACTGCCCACGCGATATATGGCCTCGCCTGCTTGCCCAGTTTTGGCGTGCAAGCTGTGCGCTACGGGTTGTAGGGCGGTGTTGGTGCGTGAGTGGTGGAAAGTGTGGCCGCGCAGCTCTCCTTGCGGCGTGATCCAAGCTTGCGAGCCCAAGCCCACAAAGCGTGCCTGCATAGCCACGCTGCCACGCAAAATCCCCCAGGCAGGGTGGCTGCTGCCGTCTTTCAAAGTTATGGTGTCGAATAATTGCATCATGCCGCCGCATTCTGCCCAAACGGGCTTGCCCGCTTGCACATGCTGGGCAATGCTGGCGCGGCATTGCTGCGCTGCAGCTAGCGCAGCGGTGTGCAATTCGGGATAACCTCCAGGCAGCCACAGGGCATCGCAGGGCGGTAGCTGATCGCCTGCTAGGGGCGAGAAAAACACCAGTTTTGCGCCCATGCTAGCCAAGCAATCTAGATTCGCTGGATAAATAAAACAAAACGCGGCATCGCGTGCTACGGCTATGGTTTTACCCGCCAATAGCGCGGGCAAAGGCGCGGCATCTGCGTTGGCGGGCGGGGCAAAATCTACGGCAAAGCCTTGCCAATCGGCCAGTTGCATTTGCCCTAAAGGGGTTTGTGCTAAAGCATCGGCCAGTGCGTCTAATCTGGCCAGGCCGTCGGTCAATTCCCCAGGCAAAGTCAGGCCTAAATGGCGCTCAGGCAGGCAAAAATCGGCTTGATAGGCAATCGCCCCTAGAAAATCTTGTGCTTGACTCAGGCTATCGGCCAGCATTTGCGCGTGGCCAGCGCTGCCCACTTGATTGGCCAGCACGCCCGCCCAGCGCAGCGGCGCCTGACTGGTATCTTGAAAATGCTGCAAACCAAAGGCCAGTGCGCCAAAAGTGCCAGCCATAGCACGCGCGCTGATGACGGGCATGACGGGCAGGGCAAAGCGGCGCGCAATATCGGCGCTGCTGGGTTGGCCATCGTATAAACCCATAACTCCTTCGACCAAAATGATGTCATTGTGCTGCGCTGCTTGGTGCAGGCGGGCGCGGATATCGGCTTCGCCGTTAATCCACAAATCCAACTGGTGCACAGCCTGGGCGCTAGCCAAGCTGTGCCAGCTGGCATCAATAAAATCGGGGCCGCATTTGAATACCTGCACCCGCAGCCCGCGCCGCGCCAAGAGCCGCGCCAACGCCGATACGACTGTGGTTTTGCCCTGGCCAGAGGCGGGCGCAGTAATCAAGAGGGCGGGGCAGCGGGCTGTGCCGTGGCTTGGGGGGCTGGTATTCATATGGGCTTATTGTCCTGTCCAGCGCAGGCCAATATAAAACTGGCGGCCGCCTGTAGCATAAGTTTGTGCGGTTTCATAAATCTTATTGCCTAGGTTATCTACGCGGCCTACCACCTCCCAGCTTGCGCTTAGCGATTTTTTCGCGCTCAAGTTCAGCAGGGTGTAAGCGCCCATGGGTTTTTTGTTGGCTGCGTCATCAAAGCGTTTGCCCACGGCTTGTAGCTCTGCGCCCAAATCCACGCCTGCCCATTGCGTATCAGCAGTCAGTTTTAGGTTTTTGCGCGCACGCCGCGCCAGCAATTTATCGGTGGCCACATCCTTAGGGTTTTGTAAATCCAAAGACGCGCCCAAGCGCACCGTTTGCACACGAGTGGCCGCAGCCAAAGTCAAGCCATTGTTTTGGGTTTTGGCCACATTGGTATAGCAGCCAAAGCCACTGCTGCAAGCGCCTGCGGGGCCAAAAATGATTTGATTGCTGTAGCGGCTGCGGTAGAGCGTGGCACTGAATTCATCGCCAGCTTTTGCCCAGCGCAAACCTAATTCTTGGCTGCGCGCTTCTTCTGGCAGCAGGCCAGGCTTGCCGTAAATACTGAAACGCTGGTAGAGCGAAGGTGCACGGAAAGCTGTGCCAGCCGAAGCACTGACGCGCCAGCCGTCGGCAAAGCTGTAGGCATAACCTATGCTGCCCGTGCCTTTATGGCCAAAATCGCTGTCATCGTCTTGGCGCAGATTCACTTGTAGGCTATGCCCATTGCTGCTGAGGCCGTAGCCCAAGGCCAAGGCATTTTGTGAACGGTTTTGTTGCGGTTTGGGCGCCAGGCTGGTGTTGTCGATATGGTCTTCGCGGCGCTCCACATCTGCGGTGAATTGATGGATGCCTAAACGGTATTCGTTATGCCAAAGATAGGTATGGATATCGGTTTGGGTGACATAGGGGCTGGGTTGGGTTTCATAACGATCAGTACCGCGGGTGATATTCACACGGCTTTGGTAGTTGTCCGTCCATTTGGCCTTCCAGCTCAAGCCCAAGGTGCGGGTGTCGTTGAAGGTCAAATCATCGTTTTTGCTGGTGTCGTACTGTGCTTGGCTGTGGCTGTCTAAAGCGGTCAGCTCCAGGCGGTGCTGGGCATGGATATTCCAGCCCAAGCGCAAAGAGGCAGACTGATTGCGGTAGCCATCTTTGTCGTGATTGGCGCTAGCGACCCCAGGTCGGCTGTCAAAGCCGCGGCTTTTTTCATAGCCTAGCGCCAAGGCGTAGTCAAAAACCTCGGTGCCGCCGCGTATGCTGGCGCCGAGTTTTTGCGTGTGATGCGTACCCAGGCCCAACTCCAGGCTGGGGTGAAAACCTGTGCGGCCTTTGCGCGTGAATATTTGAATTACACCAGCCATGGCGTCAGAGCCATAAACGGCGGCGCAGGGGCCACGCAAAATTTCAATATGCTCAATGGCAGAAGCGGGGATATTGCTCCAGCTCACGCCGCCACTGCCAGCTTGCGAATCCACGCGCACGCCATCGATGAGTACGGCGGTGTATTGGTTAGGGGCGCCGCGCACAAAGATACTGGCATTCGAGCCTGGGCCGCCGTTGCGGGTAATTTCAATCCCAGGCTGGCGCGAGAGGATATCGACGACTGAATTAGCACCGCTTTTCTCGATGGTGTCGCGATCGACGATAGTCATATCAGCGATCACATCGCTGAGGTTTTGTTGGATACGGCCGGCAGTGATGACCGTGGTATCCAAAGTGGCGGTGCTGGGCTTGTTGTTGTCAGCGGCGAAAGATTGCAGGGCAAGGCTGGCGCAGGCGGCCATAAGCGAGCCGCGCATAGCAGAAGTGCGAAGAGGCATAGAGAGGGTAAAAACACAAGTTTTGCACTGCAGCCAGGTTCCCCGCCAGCTGCAGCATACGGCTTTGCATTGCTGCAAAACCACCTTGTTGGCCGGTATCCAGGCTGACGGCTGCGCTCTTCCTACCTTCCCAAGCATGGCTCAGTGGTGTGTGTGGAAGAACTTGGGGCTGGCATAGCAGCCCCGCCGCTTACTGTTGCGGGGGCAGCGCAGGTTAGGTGTGGCCCTGTGGCCTAGCCCTCCTGCTTCCCGTTGAACTGTCCGACTACTGAAGAGCCAGACGAAGCACCAACGGCGGCGATTATAGGGTAAACGCTGATGGTTAAAGCCGGATAAGCCAAAAAAATCAGCAAATAAAATCATAGCTGCTCAGGCAGATTTGACGGCTTAAAACATCGAAAAGGCATAAAAAAACCGCAGCGCTAGGGCGATGCTTAGGCTGCGGTGTTGGCCAGGTCTGCCGGGGTTTAGAACTGGTAGCGCAAGTTCAGATTGAGCTGGCGACCGGCTTCGGGGTAAATGCCATTGGTCTGTCCGCCTATGCAGCTAAACGCGGTGCTGTAGTAGTTTTTGTCAGCCAGGTTTTGCAGCTGCGTATGCAACTGCCAAGCGCCGCGCTGGTAGCGGTAGCCCACATCCACGGTGTTGTAGGCGGGCACGCGGCAAGTGTTGTTGAAATCCACCTGTTGGCTGCCCACCCAGTTGGCGCGGGCGTTAAAGCTGTGCTGCGCCAGTGGCTGCCAATCTAGGCCTAGGCTGAAGGTTTGCTTGGCTACTAGGGGCACGGTTTTGCCGGCGTAGGTGCCGCTACTGAACTTGGCTTTGCGCAGCGCGGCATTCACCGCCAGCGCCAAGCTACTGCTCAATTGGCTGCGGCTATCGAGCTCTAGGCCGCTGCGCGTGGTGGGGTCGAAATTAACATTCGCGCCTAGGCCACTCCAGCTGCCGGGATTGGGAAAGAGCGGGTCATAGCCGATCTCGTTTTTCACGCGGCTGCGATAGGCGCGCAGTTCCAGCTTTTGGCTGGTGGTGTTCCAACGCAGGCCCGCTTCCAAGTCTTTGGAAGTTTGCGGCTGCAGGGTGTAGCCCGGTGGCACAAAGCTGAATTCATCCACATTGGCCAAACGCAGGGCTTGGGCAGCGCGGGCAAAAGCCGTCCATTCGGAGGTGAGGTTTTGCGCGATGCCCAATTCCCAAGCGTTTACGCGTTTGTTCAAATCGCTGGCGCTGCCGCTTTCGGTTTTTTCGGCCTTTTCGCTGCGCAGCCCCGCGCTCAGTTGCGTGCCGCTAGCGGGCAAACTCAGCTCGTCTTTGATATACCAGCCGCTGTTCTTGGCTCTGGCTTTGCTGCCAAAAGCGCCTAAAACATCGCGCTGCCAGTGGCTTTGGTCGAAACCGATGATGAAGGCATTGCCAAAATCGGCGGTTTTGACTTGGTGGCGCGCGCGCAAGCTAGTGTTACGGGCATCCAAATCAAAGTCATAGCTGCCCCAAGCACTGACGCTGCGCGAGGCCTTATCACGCCAGCTGCTGTCCATGGCCAGTTCCCAATCGCCCAGCTGTGCTTGCGCAAAAATGCCATGCTGATTGCTGTCTTGATGGACGCGATCATTGGGCGAGAGGCTTTGCCAAGGATTCGCCGCGTACTGCGTCGCGCTCAGGCTACCGGGTAGGCCATTTTTTTTCTTGTCTTGGCCGATATTGGCACCTAGGCGCAGCCAATCATTGCTCCATTGCGCGCTCAGGCGGGTCACTTGGCTGTCGAAATCAAAGTTTTGGCGGTGTTGGTCGCCTTGGCGCTTTTGCACCGATGCGTCTAGGGAAAAGCCATTGGCAGCCGCAAAAGTGGCGTTCGCTGCCAGCTCGCGCAGATGGTTGCTGCCCACGCCCGCTTGTACGGCTGCGCCCGTCTTGCGTGCCACGCCCAAGCCGGCTTTCGTCGTGACGATGATGGCGCCAGCACTGGCGCCCTCGCCATAGAGCACCGATGCCGCCCCGCGTACGACTTCTATGCGCTCTATGCTGTCTATGGGCAAATTGGCCAATTGCGGTGCAGACAAGTCGCCCTCGTTCATGCGCAGGCCGTCAACCATGACGACTTGGTTGCTCCAAGCTGCGCCGCCCCAGCCGCGCAAGTCTATGCCGGCGCTGCCCGAGCCTGCCAGGTCTTGCTTCATAGGCAAAATGCCCAGTACGCGTTGCAAGGCTTCGGCTACGCTGCGTGCGCCGCTTTGGGCAATGTCTTGCGCCGTGATCACGCTTACGCCTTGGGTTTGGCTGGCAGCGCTTTCTTGAAAACGGCCAGCGGTGACTACGGTAGCGGGCAGGCTGTCTAATTCAGTTTCTGGAGTTTTGGCCGATTCTTGGGCTTGGGTGGCAAAAGAAGCTAAGGCCAGGCTGGCGCAGGCGGCCATAAGCGAGCCGCGCAGAGCAGGGGTAGGAAAAGTCATGGTGAAAGGAAAAAACACGAGTTGCTGCGCAGCAGCCAGGTTCCCCGCCAGCTGCAGCATACGGCTTTGCATTGCGGCAAAACCACCTTGTTGGCCGGTATCCAGGCTGACGGCTGCGCTCTTCCTACCTTCCCAAGCATGGCTCAGTGGTGTGTGTGGAAGAACTTGGGGCTGGCATAGCAGCCCCGCCGCTTACTGTTGCGGGGGCAGCGCAGGTTAGGTGTGGCCCTGTGGCCTAGCCCTCCTGCTTCCCGTTGAACTGTCCGACTACTGAAGAGCCAGACGAAGCACCAACGGCGGCGATTATAGGGTAAACGCTGATGGTTAAAGCCGGATAAGCCAAAAAAATCAGCAAATAAAATCATAGCTGCTCAGGCAGATTTGACGGCTTAAAACATCGAAAAGGCATAAAAAAACCTCCCTTGAAGGAGGTTGTTGGGTTGGAGCTATAGCTAGCCGATTACATATACAAAATCATCAGCTGGTTCAGCACCGATGGTTTATCCAGGCCAACAACATGGGTGGCGATTTCCATGGTCAGCATGATGCCGGCTTTGATTTGCTCGACTTTGACTACACGGTTTTTGCTGTGGATTTTGCTGCCTACGGGCACGGGCTGCATAAAGCGCAGGCTGGCCGAGCCGTAATTGACCATATTGGTAAAACCAGTGGCTTCCCAAGTCATGGGGATTTGCATTTTGCTCATCAGCACCAGGGTCAGATTGCCTTGGGCAATAGGCACGCCGAATGGACTCATGGTTTTGCATTTTTCTGGATCGGTGTGGATCCAGTAGTTATCGCCCGAGAGTTCGGCAAACTGATTGATCAGCTCTTGCGTCACGGTCACGGTGTTGGACCAGTCGCTCCACTCTTCCGTCACCAAGCTTTGCATCTCCTCCAAGCTCTTGGAGTTGATGGCGCGCTTGGCTACAGCAGGTGCAGCAGGGGCGGGCGTGGCTTCGGCTTCAGGCGCTTCGGCCTTGATGACGGATGCTTGCGCTGCATCCACAGCGGTGAAGCGCAAAATGGTTTGTGCGCCTGGGCGCTCGTCAAACACGGGGCGCACAGCCATGCCGATTTGGATTTTGTCAGCATCCACGCCTATCAGATTGGTGTTGATGTGTACGCCTTCTTTGAGTTTGACCACGGCCAGCTGTTGCGGCGCTTCGTCGGTGAACTCGGGCATGGTGGGGATGCGCGCTGTGGTGTAGGTGTACAGCTCGCCTTCGCCGCTGACTTTTTCCCACTGTAGATTGGTGGAGCCGCAATGGTTGCAATGCGCGCGCGGGAAGAATACCCAGCCGCCGCAGTCTTGGCAGTGTTGCAGATGCACTTCGTGCTTTTTCAGCGCATCCCAATAGGGTTGGCTGATTTTGGTGGGGTAGGGCAGGGGTTTATTCCAAGTGCTCATGCGCGGTGGCTCCTTATGGGCAAATGCGGGTATTGGCGGGGATTCTAAGGGCAGGCCTCGCCCTAGGGTATCAGCCGAATCTATTAGAGAGGTAGCAAAAATCAGCGTTTGCTAAAGACCAAATCCCAAACACCGTGGCCGAGTTTGATGCCACGGTTTTCAAATTTGGTCAGGCGCCGGTAATGCGGTTTTTCCGCCCAACCATCGGCTGCTGTGCTGGTGTTTTGTAATTGCGCTTCTGCGTTCAGCACTTCCAGCATCTGCTCGGCATAGGGCTGCCAATCGGTGGCCATATGGATGTAGCCGCCAGTTTGCAGGCGGGCGCAGAGTTTGGCGACCAATTCGGGCTGCACCAAACGGCGTTTGTTGTGGCGGGTTTTGTGCCAGGGGTCGGGGAAGAAAATGTGCACGCCATGAAGCGACGCGGGCGGCAGCATATGGTCGATGACTTCCACCGCATCGTGGGCAATGATGCGGATGTTGTCTAAAGCGCCCTCGCCTGCGCGTTTGAGTAGGGCACCCACGCCTGGCTCGTGCACCTCACAGCAGAGGAAGTTGGTTTCAGGCAGCACGCTTGCAATATGCGCGGTGGTCTCACCCATGCCGAAGCCGATTTCCAGCACCACGGGGCAGGCGGCGCGTTCAGGTGCGAACAAACTCGCTGGCGGCGTGATTTGTGCTTGATAGGGGCGCAAAAACTGCGCGCCATAGACCTCGTAGGCTTTTTGTTGCCCAGCGGTGGTGCGACCTGCGCGGCGCACAAAACTTTTGATGCGGCGCGGGTGGGCAATGTCATTGGGCTCAGCCGATTTGGTGGTTTCGTTGTTCATGGTGTCGGTGCGGGAAGGGTGAGGGCAAAGGCTTGCAGCTCATGCAGCAATTGCAGATAGATAGCAGTTAAAGCCTCTATATCGGCTAGCGCGATGTGTTCATTGACTTGGTGAATGCTGGCATTGGGCGGCCCCAGCTCCAGCACTTCATCACATACTTGGGCGATAAAGCGGCCATCGGATGTGCCGCCCGTGGTGGAAAGCTCGGTTTGCAGGCCCGTGGTTTTGGCAATAGCGCGTTCGGCCGCATCGACTAAGCCACCGCGTGGGGTGAGAAAGGGCAGGCCGCTGACCGTCCACTCAATTTGGTATTCCAGTTGGTGCGCTTGTAATACGCTTTCGAGGCGCTGCTGCAAGCCTTCGGGTGTGCTTTCGGTGCAATAGCGGAAATTGAAATCCACTACGCATTCGCCAGGAATGACATTGCCCACGCCGGTGCCGGCGTGGATATTGCTGATTTGAAAGCTGGTGGCGGGAAAGTAGGCATTGCCTGTATCCCACTCGATAGCCACTAGCGCAGCTAAGGCTGGTGCCATTTGGTGAATAGGGTTGCGCGCCAAATGGGGGTAGGCAATATGGCCTTGTATGCCTTTGATTTTCAGCTTGCCGCTCATGCTGCCGCGCCTGCCGTTTTTCACCATATCGCCAGTTTGTTTATTCGCCGTGGGCTCGCCCACGATGCACCAGTTCAAGCGGCGGTTTTGTGCTTGTAGCCAGCGGCACACTACGACCGTGCCGTCCACATTCTTGGGGCCTTCCTCGTCGCTGGTCAGTAAAAACGCGATATTGAAGGCGGGTTGGGGTGTTTGGGCTAAAAACTGTTCGCAAGCCACGACCATAGCCGCCAGCGAGCTTTTCATATCGGCTGCGCCTCGGCCATAGAGTTTGCCATCACGAATCGTGGGTTCAAAAGGCGGGCTATGCCACCAGTTCAGCGGCCCTGTGGGCACCACATCGGTATGGCCAGCAAAGACCAGGGTCGGGGCTTGGGCATGGCTTTGCTTTTCAGCCCACAAATTGCTGACGCGGAAATCGCTTGGCCCTGCAGGGAAATCTTGGCGCACAAAGCCCAGCGCGGCCAAGCGTTCGGCCAGCAATTGCTGACAATTGGCGTCCTCAGGCGTAATCGAGGGCAGGGCAATGAGCTGCTGGGCTAGGGCTAGGGTGGGGTGCATAAGGCGCTGATTTTAATGTCTGACAGCCAATTTAAAGCAATATAGCTGCCTGGGCAGCTATATTTTTAAGAGCGTTTATGGCGCGGGCAGCAGGTTTAATTGATATCCAAGACGATTTCGGTGAATTGCGCGGCCTCGCCCATTTCGGCTTCGTAGGCCGCTTCTTTGACGGGGTCGAGAGTTTGAACGCTACTTTGCGCTTGGTTGCCCAGCTTCCACATCAAATTGGTGGGCGAATCGGCAAGATCGGAAGAGCACACGTCTGAACTCCAG
>CAZSPW010000024.1:0-8390 GCA_964608575.1 uncultured Burkholderiaceae bacterium
ATAAGCCATTTTTTCGCAAATTCCGGCTTATTGGTATTGAAAATGGAACAATGCCTGCTTGCTATGTTTTTATAGCAAATATATCAGTGCCATTTATGGTTTTTAGGCCGCAAAATCTGCCTGGGCAGCTCACTTTTTTGAAGTCGAAAATGTGTATTTTTATAGGAAAGCAGCAAAAAGCAAGCTCTGAATAAGCCTTTTTGGATGCAGGCGCTGATTATCGGGATGGACTGATGGCTGCGCCGAAAGGGGTTTTTTCAGAGCTTCCCATCACATATTGCTGCCCAAAAAGCGTTTGAGCTGCGTTAGCGCCACACCGCTGCGAGCCGCCAAATCATTTGCTTGGTCTTCGCCGATTTTGCCAACTAAGAAGTAGTGGCTATCAGGGTGGCTGAAGTAAAAACCGCTGACACTGGCCGCTGGCGTCATGGCCATGCTGTCGGTCAGGCCCATGCTGATTTCTTCGGTTTTGAGGAGTTCAAACAATGGCGCTTTGATGCTGTGATCGGGGCAAGACGGATAGCCAGGCGCGGGGCGTATGCCTTGGTATTTCTCGGCTATGAGCGCGTCGTTATCCAGGCCTTCGTCTTTGGCATAGCCCCACAAATCGGTGCGCACACGCCAGTGCAGCCATTCGGCAGTGGCTTCAGCCAAGCGATCAGCCAGGGCTTTGAGCATGATGGCGTTGTAATCGTCCATCTGCGCCATGAATTCGGCCACTTTTTCATCGCAGCCCAAACCCGCGGTGACGGCAAAGCCGCCCAAATAATCGGCCTTACCTGTGGTTTTCGGGGCGATAAAGTCGGCCAAGCAGCGGCTAGGCAAGAATTTGCCGTTTTCATCCAAACCTTTTTCGCTTTGCTGGCGCAGGTTATGCCAAGTCAGCACCACTTCTTCGCGCTTTTCATCGGCATAGCATTCGATATCGTCGTCGTTCACGGTGTTCGCTGGCCAAAAGCCAAATGCGGCATTGGCCGTGAGCCAGCGCCCTTGCACGATTTTGTGCAGCATGGCCTGCGCATCGGCATACACTTTTTTGGCCTGCTCGCCCACTACCGCATCATCCAAAATCGCGGGGAAACGGCCTGCCAAATCCCAGGTTTGGAAGTAGGGCGTCCAGTCGATAAAGGGCAGCAGCTCGTGCAGATCGATATTTTTGAACACCCGCCTGCCGATAAAACTGGGCGCGGGCGGGGTGTAGCCTGCCCAATCCAGTTGGATTTTATTGGCGCGAATTTTGGCCAATGGCCATAGGGGCACTTGTTTTTTATTGGCGTGCTGGGTGCGCACGCGCTCGTAATCTTCGCGTATATCGGCCACATAGCGATCGGCTTGCTCCGATAACAGGCTTTGCGCCACCCCGACCGAACGCGAGGCATCGGGCACATAGACCACGGGGCCAGAATAATTGGGCGCAATTTTCACGGCCGTATGCACGCGCGAGCAGGTGGCGCCGCCTATCAAGAGGGGGATATTGCGTTCGCGGAAGTAATCATCCTTCTCCATCTCCGCCGCCACATACTGCATCTCTTCTAGGCTAGGCGTAATCAGGCCGCTGACGCCGACAATATCCGCGCCGACTTCTTTGGCTTTGGCCAGCAGTTCGTGGCAGGGCACCATCACGCCCATGTTTTCCACTTCAAAGTTATTGCATTGCAACACTACGGTGACGATGTTTTTGCCAATATCGTGTACATCGCCTTTGACGGTGGCAATCACGATTTTGCCTTTGCTGCGCACATCTGCGCCAGAGGCGGCAAGCGCGGCTTTTTCGGCCTCGATATAGGGCAGCAGATGCGCCACAGCCAGCTTCATAACGCGGGCAGATTTGACCACTTGCGGCAAAAACATTTTGCCCGCGCCAAAGAGGTCGCCGACCACATTCATGCCGTCCATCAGCGGCCCTTCAATCACATGAAGCGGGCGCCCACCCTTGGCCAAAATAGCTTGATAGGCCTCTTCGGTGTCTTCGGTGATGAATTCGGTGATGCCATGCACCAGCGAATGCGTCAGGCGGTCGTTCACATTGCCTACGCGCCACTCTAGGCGTTTGCTATCGTCTTTAGCCGCGCTTTTGGCGTTTTCGGCAATTTCCAAAAGGCGCTCGCTGGCATCGGGGCGGCGGTTGAGCACCACATCTTCCACGCGTTCGCGCAGTTCAGGCTCTAGGTCGTCGTACACGCCGACCATGCCCGCGTTCACTATGCCCATATCCATGCCGGCGGCAATGGCGTGGTAGAGGAAAACCGTGTGGATGGCCTCGCGCACGGGTTCATTGCCGCGGAAGCTGAAAGAGACATTGGAGACACCGCCTGAAACTTTGGCGCCAGGCAGGTTTTGCTTAATCCAGCGCACCGCCTCAATAAGATCAACGGCGTAGTTATTGTGTTCCTCTATGCCCGTGGCAATGGCAAAGATATTGGGGTCAAAAATAATGTCTTCGGGTGGAAAGCCCACTTCATCGACCAGCACGCGGTAAGCGCGTTCACATATTTCTTTTTTGCGTGCACAGGTATCGGCCTGGCCTTTTTCATCAAAAGCCATGACTACCGCAGCCGCGCCATAGCGTTTGATCAGTTTGGCCTGTTCTTTAAACGGCCCCACCCCCTCTTTCATACTGATGGAGTTGACTATTGCCTTGCCCTGCACGCAGCGCAGGCCAGCCTCTATCACTTCCCATTTGGAGGAGTCGATCATCACTGGCACTTTGGCGATATCGGGTTCGCCCGCCATTAAATTGAGAAAGCGCACCATGGCGGCCTTGCTGTCGAGCATGGCCTCATCCATATTCACATCCACGATCTGCGCGCCGTTTTCCACCTGCTGGCGCGCAACTGCCAGCGCGTCTTCGTATTGCCCATTCAAAATCAGACGCGCAAAAGCCTTGGAGCCGGTGACATTGGTGCGCTCGCCTACATTCACGAACAGGCTGCTGTCGTCAATCGAAATAGGCTCTAAACCCGAGAGTCGCAGCGGCGGCGGGGATGGCTGCAAGACAGCACTAGCGGAAACGGGGGCAGTCAACTCGGTCATAAGGCTCACCATGATGGCAAAAAAATGGTGAGCGCAGTTGAACAATACCTTTTGCCCAAGCCTGACAAACGCACACAAAAACACTGTGCGGCTTGCTGCAACGCTCCTTGGGGCTAAGGCGCTATTTTAAGGCCCATGGCTTCGCAACTTCGCAACGCCATACCAGATAGATTCAGCGCATGAGACCGGGCGCTGCTTTACTGGCGGCTTTGCCCGCTGGCGCTGCGCTTTGAGCTGCAGCAGTGGGGCTAGGGCTAGGCGCAGGCTGCAAGCCCAGGGCAATAGCACGCGCAGATTGAGCCTGACCCCGCAAATAGCGCAAACGCGCCAAATCGGCATCCATTTCTTGATTGACGCGATCCAGATCCGCATGTGCTTTTTCCATCATGGGGCGCAATTGCAAAGTGCGTCGCTCTAGCTGCGCAGCTTCTTTAGCGGTGCTGAAATCGGCAGCTTTACCCGTTTTACGCCGCAGTTCCGCCGCGGCGCTGATTTCTTTGCGGCGCGCATCAATCTCCGCTTGCTCCTCTAGCGTCGGTGCCCAGCGTTTTTTGATCTCATCGAGCATATAGCTGCGCTTTTCTTCCAGCGCCGCTTCATCGGGGTAGCGCGCCAACAATTGTTGGTCACGGCGCTGCTGTTGCAGTGCCGCCTCTTTTTCGCGTTCCGCCTGCTTTTGCGCTTCGCGCTCGGCCCAGCGTTCAGCCTCGGTTTGCTTGGGTTTAACAATATTGACCCGCCCTGTAGAGGTTTGCAACTCGCGCTGCTCTCTATCCATACATTCCGGAATCGGGCGATCTGCCGTGATTTTGCGCCCGGTGGCAGTAGTGCAGGTATAAACCTGCGCTTTGACCTGCGCCTGCGCCGCAACCGCTATCGCACCCAATATCAAAGCCAGCAAAAAAGAACGCGAATTCAGCATAACAGTACCCAAAGAAGCATCCCAAACCCCTTACAACACCCCGTATTGTTGGCGATAAGCGGCCACTTGCGCAGCTTGCAACTGCAAGCCTGCATCCGTTTGCAAGTATTGCAGCAAATCGGCCAAGGTCGCCACGACCCAAACTTGCAGCCCCAATTTTTGGCGCACAAACTGCACTGCACTATAAGGGCTGATCTGGCCATTTTCCACTGCTTTTTCTTGCCTATCGAGCGCCACGGCCACGCCCCAAGGGGTCGCACCATGGTTTTCTATCAGCGCAATGGATTCGCGCACGGCTGTGCCTGCCGACATCACATCATCGACAATCAGCACCTTGCCGCGTAAGGGTGCGCCCACTAAGCTGCCGCCTTCGCCGTGGTCTTTGGCTTCTTTGCGGTTGTAGGCAAAGGGCAGATTGCGCCCCAAGCGTGCCAGCTCTATGGCCACCGCCGCCACCAGTGGTATGCCTTTATAGGCAGGACCAAACAGCATATCGGCGCGCTCGCCCGTAGCCGCCTCTTGCTGCAGGATGCGCTGGGCATAAAACGCGGCCAACTTCTGCAATTTGGCACCATCGTCAAACAGCCCAGCATTGAAAAAATAAGGCGAAAGGCGCCCCGCTTTGGTGGTGAATTCACCAAAACGCAGCACTTGGCAATCGATGGCAAAGCGCACGAAGTCTTGGGCAAGGGTATCTGATGCAGTAGTCATGGGGGCACAAGGTTTTAAACTGGCGGGAATTATGAAGCAATCAAGATGAATACTTTGAAAATCACCTCACTCAACGCCAATGGCATCCGATCCGCAGCCAGCAAAGGCTTGGAAAACTGGCTGGCACGCACCGCGCCCGATGTGCTGTGCGTACAAGAGCTTAAAGCGCAACTGCCTGATATTGAAAAAGAAAAACTGCAGCAATTGGCTGGCATGCAGGGCTATTTTCACTGCGCCGAGAAAAAAGGCTATTCAGGTGTCGCGCTGTACACGCGGCACGAACCGAGCGACATCGTCACGGGTTTTGACGGCGGCGAGTTTGACGCCGAAGGGCGCTGGCTGGAGCTGCGCTTTGATACACCTAGGCGCAAACGCTCCATCATCAGCAGCTATTTTCCCAGCGGATCTTCGGGTGATGAACGGCAAGCGGCGAAGTTTCGTTATTTAGACGCGATTTACCCGCATATCCAGCAAGCCGCGCAGGGGCGCGAGTTTTTGCTCTGCGGTGATATCAATATCGCGCACCAGGAAATCGACCTAAAAAACTGGAAAGGCAATTTGAAAAACTCCGGCTTTTTGCCTGAAGAACGCGCCTGGATGACACAGCTTTTGGCAACTGACAACAGCCCTGGGCTGGTCGATGTGTACCGCCACCTACACCCCAACACCACGGAGGAGTGCTACACATGGTGGAGCCAGCGCGGCCAAGCATGGGCCAAAAATGTGGGCTGGCGCATTGATTACCACTTGGCTTCACCCACCTTGGCGCACAGCGCACAAAACGCGCATATCGAAAAAGCCGAACGCTTTAGCGACCACGCCCCACTGACGGTGACATACGCCATTGATTTTTAGTATCTTTTTGGCACTTTAAGCCGCCAAAACTGCCTGAGCAGCTATGAATTTAGATGGCGCTAGCGCGTGACTGGCTGCGCTTGGGGAGTCATCGAACCACCCAAAATGCGACATATTCCGGTCATAAAGATGGCCAAGAATGCAGGACATGAGCCACTCTTTGCATTCTCTTATGCCTTTGACTTTAGAACAGCCTCAGACCCTGCGCCCCGCACCGCAAGCCAGTGTCCATAGCGCTAGCACGAGCAGTAGCAAGCGCCAGTTGCGCGTACACATGGCACGCACGCCGTGGGAATTGCGTGCCGCACAAAAGTTGCGCTGGCAGGTATTTGCCGAAGAACTGGGCGCGCGTTTAGAAACGCCCGAGTGGGGCGTGGATATCGACCGCTTCGACGCTTTTTGCGAACATCTGATCGTCACCGACGAAGCGCAAGGCCAGGTGGTCGGCACTTACCGCATCCTCTCGCCTCGGGCAGCGTGGGAAGCTGGGACTTATTACAGCGAAAACGAGTTTGATTTGCAACGCCTGGCCCCTCTGCGCCCGCAGTTGGTGGAAATCGGCCGCAGTTGCATAGCCCCTGATTACCGCACGGGTGCGGCGATTACCCTCCTTTGGAGTGGTTTGGCGCAATACATGAATCAGGGTGGCTACGAGCACTTGGTGGGCTGCGCCTCCATCAGCATGGCCGACGGTGGGCATATGGCGGCCAATATCTATAAACAGATACGCGAGCAACACGCCTGCCCGCCTGAATACCGCGTATTCCCGCACGCCCCTCTGCCGATTGAAGACTTATGCACAGGGCAAAAGGCTGAAGTGCCGCCGCTGATTAAAGGCTATTTGCGTGCTGGCGCTTGGGTGTGTGGCGACCCAGCTTGGGATCCGCACTTCAACACCGCTGATATTCCTATGCTGCTACCCATGCACCATATGAGTGCGCGTTATGCGCGTCATTTTTTGGATCAATCCGCATGAAGCTGCACGCCTGGGTTGCTGGCATAGGGCGCTGCGCCCTACGCGGCCTGCTCTTACTGGGCTTATTGCTCTATGGCGGCCTTGTCGTGGTTTGCTGCTATCCCGCGCTCCACCTGCAACAGCAAAGCCATATGCGCCAACGATGGTGCCAGCAGGTGTTGCGCTGCCTAGGGGTTGAACTCTGCATACACCAGCCTGCCCCCCTGCACGCAGGGGGCCAATTATTGGTGGCGAATCACCAGTCTTGGCTGGATGCCGTCGTGCTGGGCGCTTATATGCCTGTAGATTTTGTCGCCAAGGCCGAACTGCGCCAGTGGCCATTTTTAGGCTGGCTGGCGGCTCAAAACCATACTTTGTTTTTATCTCGCTACCAGGCGCGTCAAGCACAGGCCATCAATACCCAGATCGGCATGAATTTGCGCGCGGGCAAAAGCATTTTGGCGTTTCCAGAAGGCACAACCCAGGCCAATGGCGGCGTATTGCCCTTTTACCCAGCGCTGTTTCAGTCGGCAATAGATGCAGCTTGTCCCGTTCAGCCTATGGCTTTGTACTACCGCGATGGCGCGGGCGCGCCCAGCCTTGCCCCCGCCTACACGGGCGACATCAGTTTTTTACAATCACTGGGCCGCATCATGGCGGCTCCCCGTTTGCAGGCGCATGTGCACATCTGCCCCGCGATTGCCCCAGCAGCGCAGCACCGGCGCCGCCATTTGGCACATCAGGCACGCGCTGCCATTTTGGCGCAGCTGCCATCAGCCGCAGCCAGCAGGCCAGAAACGCAACTCGCTGACACTGGCTCTGCCAGTCCACTGCAAGAGGCCGCGTTTTGACAGGCTTGCTGGCTTTATTCCTCTACAGCTTGTTATTGGCAGCCTGTTTGCGCACCCAAACTTGGCTGGAAAGCCTGCTTGCCGCAACGGAAGCCGAGCCTGTTGATTTATAAGGGTTTTCAACATTTTAGTCCGCCAAAACTGCCTGAGCAGCTCACTTTTTTAAAGCGCCTCTTTAGGCGCTTTATAGCGTGCATAGCCCCATAAATACTGCTGCGGGTAGCGGCGAATCAGCGTCTCCATCCACTGGTTGACCTGCGCTGCTGCCGCTTGCGGCTCGGGCGGCAGTGCGCTTGGCGCGGGCTCCACCCAAACGCGGTAGCCGCGTCCGTGCGGCAGGCGCTCGCCGACGGCCAGCAGCACAGCTGCACCAGTTTGCGCGGCCAGCTTGGCCGCCAGCGTCATGGTGTAGGCGCTTTGTCCAAAAAAATCTCCCCACACGCCCATGCCTTCAGGTGGCACTTGGTCAGGCAGCAATCCAACAGCTTGCCCGCTTTTCAAGGCTTTGAGCATTTGCTTGATACCGGCCAAACTGGCGGGCGCACCCGCCATGCCTGGGCGTTGGCGCGCCCGTGCAAACAAGGGCGCTAGCCAAGCTTTGCGCGGCGGCCGATACAGCACCGTGATGCTGCGCCCTGCAGCGCCATAGCGTGCGGCATAGGCCTGCGGCGTGATTTCAAAGCAGCCTAAATGCGGAGTGAGAAAAATCACGCCTTTGCCCGCAGCGTGGGCGGCATCTATGTATTCAGTGCCTAAAAACTCCACAGGCACGGGCTTGCCCAGCCATAAACGCGGCAATTCTGCCGCCAACTTTCCTGCCGCGCCAACTGCGTCGCGCACCACGGCCAAATCGTAACCGGCTTGCGCGGCATGGCTAACAAAGCGCTGGCGGTAAGTCGCATCCAACGCCCACACGAGCCAACCGCCCGCACTGCCTAAGGCATGCAAAAGCCACAAAGGGCATAAGGACAGGAGGCGCAGAAGGACAAACATGGGTATCTATAATAGCCGCTGGATTTTTCCAAACGCCGAGTTAAAGAACTACTTGCAGGGCGTGCGAAGC
>CAZSPW010000024.1:8490-20317 GCA_964608575.1 uncultured Burkholderiaceae bacterium
CCGCTGGATTTTTCCAAACGCCGAGTTAAAGAACTACTTGCAGGGCGTGCGAAGCTTCAACGGCCTTCGCGAAACTGCTAAAGCGTTCGCCCCGAAAGCTGAACCTCCACGGTCTCGACGGCTTACCTGGCAACGCAAGGTAAGCCGTTTTGTTTTTGTATGAGGAGCTTTGCCCATGGCGAACGATTTTCTTTTTACTTCCGAATCCGTTTCCGAAGGCCACCCCGATAAAGTGGCCGATCAAATCTCTGACGCGATTTTGGATGCCATTTTGGAACAAGATCCGCGCGCGCGCGTAGCCGCCGAGACCCTGACCAACACAGGTTTGGTGGTGCTGGCAGGCGAAATCAGCGCCAATGCCCATGTGGATTACATCCAAGTGGCGCGCGACACCATCCAGCGCATAGGCTATGACAATACCGATTACGGCATCGACTACAAAGGTTGCGCCGTTATGGTTTGCTATGACAAACAGAGCAATGACATCGCACAAGGCGTGGACCACGCCAGCGACGACCACCTGAACACCGGCGCGGGCGACCAAGGCCTGATGTTTGGCTACGCCTGCGACGAAACCGATACCCTGATGCCTGCGCCGATTTATTACGCGCACCGCATCGTCGAACGCCAAGCGCAGTTGCGCAAAGACGGGCGCTTGCCTTTTCTGCGCCCTGATGCCAAGGCACAAGTCACGCTGCGTTATGTTGATGGCAAACCGCACAGCATAGATACCGTGGTGCTTTCCACCCAGCACCACCCCGATCAAAGCGAGAGCAAAACCAAAATGAAGGACAGCTTCATCGAGGCCTGCATCGAAGAAATCGTCAAGCCAGTCTTGCCACAGGAATGGCTGCAAAACACGCGCTATTTGATCAACCCCACAGGCCGTTTTGTCATCGGCGGGCCACAAGGCGACTGCGGCCTGACTGGGCGCAAAATCATTGTCGATACCTATGGCG
Organism: uncultured Burkholderiaceae bacterium; assembly: GCA_964608575.1. Taxonomy (GTDB): domain Bacteria; phylum Pseudomonadota; class Gammaproteobacteria; order Burkholderiales; family Burkholderiaceae_C; genus JAMIFN01. The sequence goes on from CAZSPW010000024.1 coordinate 9,450, forward strand.
GCGCCTGCCCCCACGGTGGCGGCGCTTTCAGCGGCAAAGACCCCACAAAAGTCGATCGCTCGGCCGCTTACGCTGCGCGTTATGTGGCGAAAAACATCGTCGCTGCAGGCTTGGCCAAACAGTGCCAAATTCAAGTGGCTTACGCCATTGGTGTGGCCGAACCGATGAATATCACGGTCTACACCGAAGGCACAGGTGTGCTGCCCGATGACGAACTGGCCAAACTGGTGCGCGCGCATTTTGATCTGCGCCCCAAAGGCATTATTCACATGCTGGATTTGCTGCGCCCGATCTACAGCAAGACCGCCGCTTACGGCCACTTTGGTCGTGAAGAGCCCGAGTTCAGTTGGGAAGCCACGGACAAAGCGCCACTGCTGCGCCAGGCTGCTGGTTTGAAATAAAGCATGGTTGCGCGCTGGCCTTATGCCATAGCAGCACTCTTGTGCAGCGCAGGGCTATGGGCAGCGCAGGCGTTTGCCAGTGCCCTGCCCCCAGCCAAACCTGCACCTGCGCCTGCGCCTGCGAGCACAGATGTGGGAACAGCTCTGGGCGCAGCAAAAGCCAGCGCCAACCGCCTGTGCTGGCAGCAGCTGCGTGCGCTCAAAGGCGTATCCGCACTGCTCTGCCAGCAATCGGGCTTGCAAGCTAGCGGGGCGCTATCGGTGCAAGGCCGCCCCATTTTGCTGCGCGATTTGCCTGCCGCCCAAGGCATACACAAACCAACACGGGTATTGGTTATAGGCGGTATCCATGGCGATGAACCCAGCGCCACCGTATTGGCACTGCACTGGATAGAGCTGGCCAAACAAATCCCGGCGCAAAGCCATTGGCGTTTTCTGCCTGCACTCAACCCCGATGGCCTGTTAGCCCAAAAGCCAACGCGCACCAATGCCCGTGGCGTTGATTTGAATCGCAACTTTCCCACACCCAATTGGCAAAATGAAGCAAGTGCGTATTGGGGCAAACGCACCAAAAAAGACCCGCGTCGCTGGCCGGGTGAACAGCCGCTTTCTGAGCCTGAATCTAAATTGGTATTCGATCAAATGGCGAGCTTTGCGCCGCAGCTGATCGTCAGCATCCACGCGCCCTATGGCGTACTGGATTTTGATGGCCCTAGCATCCCACCAGACAAACTCGGGCGGCTTTATCTCGATCAAATTGGCATCTACCCTGGCAGCCTAGGCAATTACGCTGGCGTGCATCGCGGCATCCCTGTCGTCACCATTGAATTGCCCCATGCCAGCCGCCCAGCCAGCGCAGCAGAAACGCGGCAAATGTGGCTGGATTTGCTGCGCTGGATGAGTAGCAAGGGCTTCTAGGACGCTCTGAATAGCCCCCTTTTTCACAATCATTTCGATAGCTTCTAAGGCAGATTTTACGGGATAAAACGCCAAAAACACCCCGAAAATTAAAGCTGCAAGCATTGCACAGGCACGCAGCCGCGCACGCTATTGATCAGCCAAATACCCTCAGCCCGTTGCAGATCTGACAGCCATAAAACGCGCTCTTGCACTGCACCTTGGGCCAATAATTGCGCCCGCAGCACACCAGGCAACAGGCCGCAAGCGATAGGTGGGGTGTAAATCACGCCATCCAATTGCAGCAGCAAATTGCCTATGGTGAACTCGCACAATTGCCCTTCTTCGTTGTGCAGCAGCACATCCAGCACCCCAGCTGGCGCGCCCTGCTTGGCTGTTTCATACACTTGGCGCTGCGTGGTTTTGTGATACAGACTGGGCGTGGCTTTGGGCGTGGCCGCCAAGGCCAAAGCGACTGTGGGCAGCGCCGCAGCCGCACCGCCGTGCACAGGCTGCCAAGAGGGGCAGTAATCGGCCGCTAGCGGCGTGCAGCTCACCTCTACGCGTCCATCAGCGTGCAACAGCGCGCGCACCCGTTGCGGCGTGTTTAGCCCCTGTACCGCGGCTTGCAGCGCCGCTGCCCAAGCGGCCACATCCAAGGAATAGGCGTAATACGCCGCCGATGCCGCTAGGCGCTGTTGATGCGCTGGCAACAAGGCAAACGCCCGCCCCGTCCACAACAGGGTTTCAATCAGGGCAAAGGATGCTTGGTTTTGCTGCTGCAAGAAATCGGGCTGCACCACCCGGGTTTTGGCCTGCACTTCCTGCCATTCAGCCGCCGCGCTGCTGCCCCAGGTAATGCCCGCACCTGCGTGATACGAAGCTGGGCGCGATCCGTCGCGCTCTGCGCCCAAAGTCAAAGTACGAATCGCCACCGAGAAAGTGGCGCTACCGTCAGGCCGCAACAAACCTATGGCGCCGCAATACGCGCCACGCGGCTGCGCTTCCAGATCACGAATCAAACGCATGGTCTGGTGTTTGGGCGCGCCCGTAATCGAGCCGCACGGAAACAGCGCCTGCAAAACCTGCACCAGCCCCACACCCGTACGGGTCTGGGCACTGACCCGTGAAGTCATTTGCCAGACGCTGGGGTAGCGTTCAATGGCAAAAAGTTCATCTACACGCACGCTGCCCGCACGGGCGATCTGCCCCAAATCATTGCGCAGCAAATCCACAATCATCACATTCTCCGCGCGGTCTTTTGCGCTGGCAGCCAGCTCTTGCGCCAGCGCCTCATCGCGCGCGCTGCACAGGCCGCGCGCACGCGTGCCCTTCATGGGGCGGGTGAAAATATGCCCGCCTGCGGCCTGCCCCTGCCAATGAAAAAACAATTCAGGCGAGGCGCTGAGTATGGTCTGCTGCCCCACTTCCAGATACGCAGCATAAGGCGCATGTTGTGCGCGCCGCATGGCGCTGTACAAAGCGGCGCCACTGCCTTGCAATTTACTGGCAAAAGGCAGGGTGTAATTGACTTGATAGCTTTCACCACGGGCAATGGCCGCTTGTATTTGTGCAATGCATTGGGCAAATTCGGCTTCGCTTTGTGCGGCCTGCCAAGGCTGTAGCTGAAATCCTGCTGCCTGGCTTGCTGCGCTAGGCTGCGAGGATTCTTGCTGCAGCGCTTCTGGCGCAAATACCGCAAACCACAACAGAGGCAAGCCAACTGCGCTGGCATGGCAGGCCAAACCAGGCTGCAGCGCCGCTGCCGCCTCATAAGCCAAATAGCCCACCGCGCCATAACCCTGGGCTTGCCAATCTGCCAAAGCCTGTAACTGCTGCAGCACTTGCTGCGGCGCATCTGCTTGCAGCACAGCCACAGGCTCAGGCATATTCAGGGTCTCTGTATAGCCTTTTTCAGGGTGGCGAAAGTGCAGTTGCAGCATAGAAAATAGTCAGGCTCAATGGGGTGCAGCATGTGGCGTGCATCGGACGCAACACAGCACATCGACAACAAAACAGTGGTGAGCAATTGTGCATAATCTTTTGCATGGATTTTTCCTTTTCGGCTCCAGCCGCGCCCACCCCTTTGGAATATTTTCAAACCCTTGTGCAAGACGAGGAAAGCCTCAGCCTGCTCGAAGCGGCTGCCAGCATCGCACAGGATATAGACCCGCAGTTGGATTTGCATGTGGTACTGGACGAAGTGGACTTGCTCGCCGCCAAATTGCAGCGGCGCATTCCCGCCGATAGCCCTGATCTGCAAAAACTATTGGCTCTAAACCATTTTTTCTACCGCGAGCTGAACTTTGCAGGCAACATCAATAATTACTACGATCCGCAAAACAGCTATATCCACGCCGTACTGCGTACACGCCGTGGCATCCCTATCTCGCTAGCGGTGCTGTGGTTAGAGCTGGCCGAACGCATTAGGCTGAGCGCCGCAGGCCTAGGTTTTCCTGGCCACTTCATGATCAAAGTCTCGCTGGAGGCGGGTCAAGTGGTGCTAGACCCCATGACGGGACAATCGCTGACGCGCGAGGATTTAATGGATCGCTTGGGTGGGGCACATATGCAGCTTTTGGGCACAGAAGAAGAAGTGCCCATGGGTCTGTTTCTACAGCCGGCCAGCCCCTACGAAGTGTTAGAACGGATGTTGCGCAATCTGCGTGAGATTTATGCCAGCCGCAGCCAACACGAGCGCGAGCTCGCGGTCATCAACCGCCTATTGGTACTGCTGCCAGAATCTTGGAGCGACTACCGCGAACGCGCCCAAGTTTTATTGCAGCTAGGGCAAATAGATGGCGCGCTCAGCGACTTTGAAACCTATTTGCAAGCGGCACGCGACGCCAGCGATGCCGAAGCTGTGCGCGCACAAATAGCCAAGCTGCAAACCAAGTCTTAAATGGTTGTCCAGAGCCAATTGTTAGAGCCAATTGTTCAAAAGCCTTCGCTAGCTGCCTCGGCTTGTATCAAGGCACTAGGCGGGCGCAGCCGTTGGGCGGGAAAATGCACCGCAAATTCCGACCCCTGGCCTAGCTGGCTGCTGATATGCAACTGCGCGCCATGACGCGCCAGCGCATGTTTGACGATGGCCAAGCCCAAGCCCGTGCCTCCCGTCTCGCGCGAACGGCTGCGGTCAGCTCGGTAAAAGCGTTCCGTCAAACGCGGTAAATGCTCGGGGGCAATACCTGGCCCCGTATCGCGCACTGCAAAACGGGCACTGCCATCGGCTTGAGCACTCCAACTAACGACAATACGCCCACCGGCCGGGGTGTACCGCAGCGCGTTATTGATGAGATTAGATAGGGCGCTGTGCAATTCAACTGCAACACCTGCGATATCACCGGCCTGCTCCAAGGTCTGGGCATCAGGAAAAATCAACTCCAGCGGCAGCGCACCTGCTGGCTGCAAGCTAAGGGCTAAAGCACGCGCTTCGTTTTCGCACAACGATAACAGCTGGGCTACAGCCGTCCACTCATCCAAAGGCGGTGGCGGACTCGCCTCTAAGCGCGAGAGCGTCAACAAATCTTGCACCAAATTTTGCATACGCGCCGCTTGCTGTGCCATCAGCGCCAAGTAGTGTTTGCGTTCAGCCTCGTCCAAAGCTAAGGTCTGCAGCGTCTCTACAAAACCGACCAACACCGTCAGCGGTGTGCGAATTTCATGCGAGACATTGGCGACAAAATCGCGCCGCATGGCTTCGGCCTGCTGTAGCGCCGTGATATCGCGCGAGAGCACCAGTTGACGCCCATCGCCATAAGGGAAAATCTGTACCGAAATATGTATCGGGCGCTCAGGGCTGCTATCGCGCCCAGGCAAGACCACTTCCTCAGAAAAATCTTGTGCGGCCACATAGGCATTGAACTCTGGCACGCGCAGCAAATACGCCAATGATTGCCGCGCATCGCGCTCAGGTTCAACCCCAAAATGGCTTTGCGCCATATGGTTACACCATTCAATACGGCCTTGTGCATCCACCAGGGTGACCCCATTAGGTGAGGCCTGCAAAGCGGCCAAAATTTCATGCAAACGCGCATCACTGGCGGCGGCAGTAGCAGCCGCCTCTCGTAACAGGCGGCGCATACGCCCCGCAGCCTGCCCCCACAGCCCAGGCACAGGCGGCATTTGCGCTGCTATCGCCCCCATGCTCAGCCAGCGCAATACCCGCTGGGCTTGCCAGTTATGCAGCAAAAGCCCCAGCCAAGCCAGCAGCACCAGCGCCACTACCACCCCCCAAACGCCAGCCAGCCACCAGCCTGCCGCAGCCAGCACAAGCTGCACCAAGGCGTAGAGAAAAAATTGCAATCCCATAGGGCTTATTGGAGTCAGGAGGTCAAGACTAAGGAAATAAAGCGGCATTAACCGGCAGCCACACGGCTGATGCGGTAACCACTACCGCGCACAGTTTCTATACAGGCACCCGCCGGCCCCAAAGCTGCTCGTAGGCGTTTGATGTGCACATCTACGGTGCGCTCTTCAATATACACATGATCGCCCCAAATTTTGTCCAGCAACTGGGCGCGGCTGTGCACGCGTTCGGCGTGTTTCATGAGGTAGTGCAACAAACGAAATTCGGTTGGCCCGATCTTGATTTCTTGCCCTTGATAAGTCACGCGATGCGCCCCAGCATCGAGCTGCAGCGCGCCTATGCTGACGCTATCGCCGACTTGCTCAGGCGCACGGCGACGCAACACGGCACGCATACGCGCCAACAGCTCTTGCGGCGAAAAGGGCTTGGTGATGTAGTCATCTGCCCCCGCATCCAGCCCCTGCACTTTGTCCCCTTCGGCGCCACGGGCTGTCAGCATCAAAATCGGCACCGATTTGCTGCGCGGGTGGCTACGCCATTGCTTAGCCAACTGCACGCCACTGCTGCCGGGCAGCATCCAATCGAGCAAAATCACATCGGGCAACACGGCATCTATTTCGCGCTGGGCGGCCTCGCCGCCCTCGACCCAGACAGGCTCAAAACCGTTGTGGCGCAAATTCACCGCAATCAGCTCGGCAATCGCCGCTTCGTCTTCAACAATCAATACACGGGGTTTACGCATCAGCTTGCCATCCTCGCTTTATTGCAGAGCCGATTCAATTTCGGCCAAAGTGGTGTGGCGCACATCTTTGCCTTCGACCAAATAGATGATGAGTTCGGCCACATTTTTGGAATGATCGCCTATGCGCTCAATCGCCTTAGCCAAGAACAGCAAATCCAAACTCGGCGAGATGGTGCGCGGGTCTTCCATCATGTAGGTGATGAGCTTGCGCACAAACCCGTCAAATTCGTGATCAATCAGATCGTCTTCTTTCAAAATCGCCAAAGCAGCTTTGGTGTCGAGGCGAGCGAATGCATCCAAGGCCTTGCGCAACAAACCTGAGGCCAAATCAGCCGCCACGCGCAAATCGCTCGAAGGCAGGGATCGCGTCGCACCGCTAGCAATGATGGAGCGCACCATGCGTGCCATGCGCGTAGCTTCGTCGCCCATGCGTTCTAAATTCGCAATCGCCTTAGAAAAAGCCATCAACAAACGCAAATCGCGTGCCGTCGGTTGGCGGCGGGCAATGATGGTGATGAGTTCGTGGTCAATCTCGACCTCCATGCCATTGACGCGCTGCTCTAGCGCAGTGACTTGTTCAACCGCCTCTAGGCTAAATTGCGACAGCGCCAGGATGGCTTGGCGGATTTGCTCCTCAACCAAACCGCCCAGCTCCATGACACGGGCAGAGACTTGATTGAGCTCTGAATCGAACTGGGAAGATAGGTGTTTATCGTTCATAAGGTGCTCCTGCAAAACGCTTTGGAAAATTAGCCAAAACGGCCCGTGATGTAATCCTCAGTCTCTTTGCGCGTGGGTTTGAAAAAAAGCTGTTCAGTCGCACCAAATTCGACCAAATTGCCCAGATACATATAGGCGGTGTAGTCGCTGCAACGGGCGGCCTGCTGCATATTGTGCGTAACGATGAGCACGGTGTAATCGTTTTTCAACTCGGCAATCAGCTCTTCAATTTTGGCGGTGGAGATCGGATCGAGCGCGGAGCAAGGCTCATCTAGCAATAGCACCTCGGGCTTAATCGCAATGCCGCGCGCAATGCACAGGCGCTGCTGCTGGCCGCCCGACAAGCTGGCTCCACTTTGCTGCAGTTTGTCTTTGACCTCATTCCACAGCGCGGCTTTTTTCAAGGCCCACTCCACGCGCTCATCCATATCGCTCTGGTCGAGCTGCTCAAACAGCTTGACGCCAAAAGCAATGTTGTCATAGATAGACATGGGAAAAGGCGTGGGCTTTTGGAACACCATGCCTACCTTGGCGCGAATCAACGCGACATCTTCTCGGCTGGTCAGCAGGTCGCGCCCATCGAGCAAAATTTTGCCCTCAGCGCGTTGCTCAGGGTAGAGTTCAAACATGCGGTTAAAAGTGCGCAGCAGCGTCGATTTACCGCAGCCCGAAGGGCCAATAAAGGCGGTTACTTTGTTTTGAGGAATATCCAAATTGATATTCTTCAAAGCGTGAAACTTGCCGTAATAAAAATTCAAATCGCGCACGGCCAACTTGATCTGTTCGGCGCTGGGCTTAAGCTCTGCTTGCATCATAAAAACACTCGTCCTTATTTTTGTCTAGTCAGCACGCGCGCCAAGATATTGAGCGCCAGCACCGCCAAAGTAATCAAGAAAACCGCTGCCCAAGCCAACTGTTGCCAGTTTTCATAGGGGCTCATCGCGAATTTAAATATCGTCACCGGCAAACTGGCCATAGGGCTGGCCAGATTGGCGTTCCAGAATTGGTTATTCAAGGCGGTAAACAACAGCGGCGCAGTCTCGCCCGCAATGCGCGCCACCGCCAGCAATACGCCTGTGATAACCCCCGCACGCGCAGCTTTGAGCGTGATACGGCTAATCACCTTCCATTTCGGTGTGCCCAAGGCATAGGCGGCTTCACGCAAGCTGGCGGGCACCAAAAGCAGCATGTTTTCTGTAGTACGAATCACCACAGGTATCACAATCAAGGCCAGTGCCAGCACGCCCGCATAGCCTGAAAAGCTTTTGAATCTGGCCACCACCACGGTGTAAACAAATAGACCAATCACGATGCTGGGCGCAGACAACAAAATATCGTTCACAAAGCGCGTAGCTCCAGCCAGGCGGCTACTGGGCGCGTATTCGGCCAAATACACCCCGGCCATGATGCCTATGGGCGTACCCACCAAGGCCGCCAAAGCCACCATCAGCGCCGAGCCAAATAGGGCATTGGCCAGACCGCCTGCTTCATTCGGCGGCGGCGTCATTTGGGTAAACAAGGCCAGGCTCAACCCGCCTAAACCTAAGCGCAAGGTTTCCCACAATATCCACACCAGCCAAAAAACCCCGAAAGCCATGGCCAAGAGCGATAGTGCCAGCGCCAATTGGTTCATGCGTTTGCGCCTGGCAAAACGCGCCCTGCGCATATGCTGCTCATAGTGCGTGACTTTGAAAGTTTCACTCATGATCGCGCTCCTTCGGATTTTTTCAGACGACTGAGCAACACTTTGGACAGTGCCAACACAACAAAAGTGATGAAAAACAGTACCAAGCCCAGATAAATCAGCGAGGCTTGGTGCAGCCCAGCGCCCGCCTCAGCAAACTCATTGGCCAAGGCTGAGGTGATGCTATTGGCTGCCTCAAACACCGAGAGCGAATCGAGCTGATTCATATTACCGATAACAAAAGTCACCGCCATGGTTTCGCCCAAAGCACGCCCCAGACCCAGCATGATGCCGCCCAACACCCCTGTTTTGGTATAGGGCAGTACCACTTTCCAAATCACCTCCCAAGTGGTGGCGCCTAGGCCGTAAGCTGACTCTTTCAGCAAAGCAGGCGTGACCTCAAACACATCACGCATGACCGAGGCGATAAAGGGAATGATCATGATGGCCAAAATGATGCCCGCCGACAAAATCCCTATGCCAACGGGCGGACCCGAGACTAAAGCGCCCAGATAAGGCCAATCACCAAAAGCCGCCTGCAAAGGCCGCTGCACATAACGCGCCAAGATGGGGCCGAACACCATCAGCCCCCACATGCCATAGACGATGGAAGGAATGGCCGCCAGCAACTCAATGGCTGTGCCCAACGGGCGCTTGAGCCAAGCGGGTGCCAGCTCTGTCAAAAACAGGGCGATACCGAAGCTCACAGGCACCGCAATCAACAGCGCTAGCGCTGAAGTCATCAGCGTGCCATAAATCATGACCAAACCGCCGTACTCATCCATCACGGGGTCCCACTCGCTGCGCCACAAAAAGCTCAAACCATATTGACTGATAGCTGGCCAAGCGCCAATGACCAGCGACACCAAAATCCCCAGCAATAAGCCCAGGGTCAAGAGCGCCGCACCATAAGCGGCCAAGGCAAAAATCCGGTCGCCTAAACCAGCCGACCAAGGCCGTGGGCGCGCACGCCCCCTATCTAAACGCAGTGGTATCAAAAGAAACCCCTTGTGCAAACCCTAAAAATGACACTGATTTTCAGCAGCCTAAACACAGGTTTAGGCCGCCAAATCTGCCTGAGCAGCTATGTTTTTTACTTAATCACAATGCTCTTGCCTGAGCTGTCTTTGATGCTTTTCCAAGACTGGAAAATCGTCTTTTTCACAGCCTCTGGCATGGGCACATAATCCAAACTAGCCGCCGTGGCATCACCATTTTTATAGGCCCATTCAAAAAACTTCAAACTGGTGGCAGCTTGTGCGGGTTTGTCTTGGCTTTTTTGCATCAAGATAAAAGTGGCACCGCTGATGGGCCAAGCCGTTTTGCCTGCCTGATTGGTCAGGATTTGGTAATAGCTTTTGCTCCAGTCGGCAGAGGCAGCTGCGGCCTTGAAAGTCAAATCATCAGGCGATACAAATGCGCCTTGTGCATTTTGCATTTGCACAAAATTCATTTTGTTTTGCTTGACATAGGCATATTCGACATAGCCGATGGAGTCGGGCAAACGACCGACAAATGCGGCCACGCCTTCATTGCCTTTGCCACCCGCACCTGTAGGCCAGTTCACCGCCGTGCCTTCGCCCACTTTGGCTTTCCATTCAGCGTTTACTTTGCTCAGGTAGTTGGTAAAGATGAAACTGGTGCCAGAACCATCAGCGCGGCGCACCACGGCAATCGGCGCATCAGGTAGATTCAAGCTAGGGTTGAGCGCCTTGATAGCGGCATCATTCCACACCGTGATTTTGCCCAGATAAATATCGCCTAAAACCTGCCCCGTCAGCTTTAATTGGCCAGGAGCCACGCCCTTGATATTGACCACAGGCACCACGCCACCGATAACGGTAGGGAACTGCACCAGACCTTTTTTCTCCAAGTCTTCGTCTTTCAGCGGCATATCGGATGCGCCAAAATCCACGGTTTTGGCCTCAATCTGACGCAGGCCTGCGCCCGAACCGACGGATTGGTAATTGATCTTCACGCCCGTGGCCTTGTTGTAATCGGCCGCCCATTTGGCGTACAGCGGCGCAGGAAAACTAGCGCCAGCTCCTGTGGCCTCTTGCGCCTGCGCGCCTGCTACTGCGGCCACCGCCAAAGCGGCCAAAGCGAGGGAACGAA
>CAZSPW010000025.1:0-14214 GCA_964608575.1 uncultured Burkholderiaceae bacterium
GCCACGGTAACGCCGCTGACGACTTGGCCGAGCACGATCATTTTTTCGGCATCCAGCTCCACTGCAGCAATAGCGTAAGGCACAAAAGGATCGGCAGAAATATAAGGCTCAGGCGGCTTGTAGCTGGCATTGGTGAATGACCAGAGCTTGCCCGTGCGCGACAGCGGCACTTCTTCAAATGACTCGCCCTCGCAATGGGGGTTTTTGCAGAAAGTCGTGAGCTTAGGGAAGTAGTTAGTGCCGCAGCTGGTGCAGCGCGTACCCAGTAAATGCGGCTTGTCGCCAACGGTAAACCAGCCGGGCAAAACAGGATCCAAAGTCTCTTGCATGATGCTTCTCAAAATAAATAAACACTGCCGCAATAAACACCAGCTATTGCGGGCGACACTGAGGATTATCGCGGATTCGTCCTTGGGGATTTTCCCAAAAACAAACCCCGCACAAAGCGGGGTTGGCAGCAGGGTTAAAGAAGATTAACCCAAAGCAAAGGCGCGAAAACCTTTGGGATCCAGCGCATTCAAGATAGCAATTTGCTCAGGCGTAGGGTCAGCCGTGACAGGCACATTGGCAGGGATTTCCACCGCAAAGCCCGTGTTGTCGATGACATCTTGCACCGTTACACCTGGGTGCAGCGCCAGCAAGCGCAGACCGTGGTTCGCACCTTTCCAGTCGAACACGCCCAGATTCGTAAAAATCATGCGCACATCGACATCATCGGTTTTATAGCCACGGGGCAAACGCGCCGCGTTATAACCTATGGATGCGACCATATCGACTTCTTCTTTTTCCACAAACACATTTTTGCTGTGTTTGGGTACGAAGAAGGAGTTGGCGTGGCTGATGGAGTTACCCGGAAAACCGCGCGCACCCAGCATTTGCACTTTGGGTTTGTTGTAGTCAGAGCCAATCATCGAAATATTGGCTTGGCCGTATTTGTCGATTTGTGTGGGGCCCACCATGGCGTGGCGTTTGCCTGACCAAACATTGTCAAAAATGCGGGTAAAACCCATCCAGCCTTCGCGCGGGATATGGCTTGACGCACAGCTGTTGGTCAGCGGCACAGGCTCGCTCACCATCCAGCTTTCGCTGTCTGTCATCATCAAATCGGTATTGATGGTTTTCATGCACAGCGAAGCGGCCAAGCGTGGCACCACGCCGATACCGGTGGCCAGTACCTCGCCATCGTCTTTCCAAGCCAAGGCTGCAGCGCAAATAATGCGATCAACCAAAGTGATTTCTGTAGTCATAGGGTCTTCCTCACTCGCTTAGTAAGATTTTTTCGGCAGGGCTTTGAGCGCATCCATACCGCCGATTTTTTGCATGTATTCGTCTTGGCTGCAGGCGACGAAGTCTTGAAAGTATTTTTCCCAGCCGCCGTCTTTAACAGAACCCGCGTAGGCCTTGAGGTGCCCCATATCCACGCCGTACTCAGGCATGCAAGAGCTAGGGTGTGCGCCGCCAGGGATAGGCACTACGCCAGTAGTCATGCAACGCTCCCAGTACACGGCGCGGGCTTCTTGTTCGTCGTGGAAGTGGCTGGTTTCGACCAACTCTTCGCAGCTGACAAAGGCTTTCTCAGCAGCGCGCACCATCCACTCGTCCATATACAGGTCTGGGCCTTTTACCTGGCAAATACCACGGCTGTCAGCACGATCGGCGTGCACCAAGGCCACATCCAATTTCAAAGCTGGCATGGCGACCCATTGCTTGTCGTCAAAGGGTGAGTCCACCAATTTCAGATCAGGGTTGAATTTCAGCAGATCGGTACCGATACCGATTTGGCTAGGAATAAAGGGCAAGCCCCAGGCTGCAGCGCGCAGACCCAGCAGCATATGGCCTTCGTCAATTTCGCTCACAGCGATGCTGCCAGACTGGCGCGCCGCACGGAAATAAGGCTCCAGCGGGATGTTATCGAGAGAAACAAAGGCAAAAACGACTTTTTTAACCTTGCCAGCAGCGCACAGCATACCGACATCGGCACCGCCGTAAGCGACTACGGTCAGGTCTTTGACATCGCTGCGCAGCAGCTCGCGAATCAAAGCCATAGGCTTGCGACGCGGCCCCCAGCCACCAATACCGATGGTCATACCATCTTTGATTTGCGCCACCACATCTTTGGCGCTCATGACTTTGTTTGCCATTTTTTCTCCACGATAAATCGGCACGAAGCTGTGCCCAATGCAGCTGGCATTCTAACACAGCATATTTTAATAAAATCAACAACTTAGCGCATGGTTTGCGGGCTTCAAAGGGACTAAAAAGCCAATCAGCAAAAATCAAGGAAATTGAGCCTATTTTTCAGCATCATTTACGCTTAGAAGCCTGATAAAACTGCCTGAGCAGCTCCTCTTTTTTACTACACATTACATAGCAAACATAAAAAAGGAGGCTCAAAGCCTCCTGTCATGTAGCTGGGTTTGCAGCCCCGCTTATTTAAATCCCACAGAGAAGTCATGCCCCCAGAGGCTGACCTTGGTGAATTCATGCACGGCATGCTCATTCCAGTCCGGCGTATAGCCGTTATAGCCATATTCCAGCGCGAAGCCTGAAGGTGTTTTCATATAAAAACTGATCATATGATCGTTGGTATGCTGCCCCAAAGTGGCCATCAGTTTCACGCCATTTGCAGCCATGCGATCCAAAGCGCGGCCCACTTCTGGCATATCCAGCACTTCAAACATCATGTGCACGCAGCCCGATGGATCAGGCATGGCGGCAATCGCCAGGCTGTGGTGGCGGCGGTTTTTACAGTGCATAAAGTGGATAGGCAAAGCCGGGCCGTCTGGGCCAGCAGGCATAAAGTTCATGATGTCGGACATTTCAAAGCCCATCACCTCTTGCAAAAACTTTTTGCCTTCGGCAAATTTTTCGGCCAAAGGCAATACGACATGCCCCATACCCTGATCGCCTGTGACAAAACCTTGCACACCGACTGGAGAGTTAAAACGGATGAAGTCAGATTTAAAGCCCCAAACCAGCTCATGCGTATTGCCAGCGGGGTCTTGGAAAGTAATCATCTCCGTCACCCAGCGCAGTTTGCAGTCAGCTTGGCTGCCTTCGGCAAAGGCCACGCCGTGCTTGTTCAGCACCGCTTTGGCTTCTTCAAACGCTTTCTTGTCTAGTGTTTCCCAGCCTGAAGCTTGCAGGCGATTGGCACTGCCTGGGCGAATCACCATGCGCTGCTGGCGTTCGTCGATTTTGACCAAAAGGCCGCCTTCGGCGGTAGGCTCGGTCATAGCGCCGACAACTTGCTCTGCATAGTTTTTCCAAGCAGCCACATCCGTGGTTTCAGCCACCAAATACGCTAAGGCGCGAATATCCATACTCATTGCAATTGCTCCTATATTTTTTTGACAGGGTGAAGGCGCATTGTGCGCGAAAAAATCCCGCTTTCTTTTGCATCAACGCAAGAAAAACCGCCCAGCACCACGAAGCGCTTGGGCGGTTAGGCAGGTGACAAAACTGCGTTTACGCCGCCTCGCCTTTATTGCCGACTTTCAGCCAGTAAGCCATGGCTGGCAGCAAGAAGATGGCGCCCAGCACATTCACCAAGAACATGAAGGCCAGCAAAATGCCCATATCCGCTTGGAACTTGAGTGCTGAGAAAGCCCAAGTCGCCACACCGATAGTCATGGTGACTGCGGTAAACACCGCCGCCGTGCCGCGCTGACGCATGGCTTCGTAAATGGCGGTGCGCAGGTCTGAACCGTTTTCGTTCATCTCGTGCTGGATGCGTTCAAACAGATAGATACCGTAATCCACACCTACGCCCACGCCCAGCGCAACTACTGGTAGGGTGGCTACTTTCAGGCCCACGCCAAGTACCGCCATCAGGCCATTACACATGATGGAGACTATCGTCAGTGGCACCATGATGCAGACTACCGCTTTCCACGAACGGAAAGTCAAGAAACACAGCACGATGATGGTGATAAACAATGCCCCTAGCATTTGTTTTTCAGCCTTCTCGACCGCCTCATTAGTGGCCTCAGCCACGCCAGCGTTACCGCCGGCGAGTTCAAAGCGCAAGATGCCTTTTTGCGGATCAACGGTATCAGGGTTGGCTTGGTTATAGGCTGCAATGAACTTCTCAGCTTCGCCCATCACATGGGACAAAGTACTAGCCTGGTGGTCTTTCAAAAAGACCATCATGTTCAAGGTTTTACAATTTTCATTGTTAAAGCCCATATCAGGGATGGATTGCTTCACACCTGTAGCCAAGGCGCGCTCGTCACGCGGCAAATTGGTCCAGCGGGGATTGCCTTCGTTATTAGCGGCTAAGGCAATTTTGGCGATCCACGCAGTCGTAATGACAGACTGCACGCCATCCACATTGCGCATATACAAGTCGAATTGATCGACTGCATTCATCACTTTCCAATTCAGGCAAGCATCCGAAGGCATACCGTCTTGATCGGGGACATTGGTCTCCAGATACACCGACAGCACATCCATACCAATCGAATAGTTCTTCACAATGGAGTCGTTATCCATGTTGTAGCGCGAATTCTCGCGCAGCTCAGGCGCTCCCGAACCAATATCACCAGTCAATAAGTGGCGTGCATTCATGGTGCCAAAAGCCAGGAGTAAAAGCGCGCCTACCACCGCTGCCGTGGCCATTTTCGGGGTTGCAAAGCCCGATACCCACCACCACAGTTTGTGCTTGCCTTCTTTGGCAGGATTGCCGTCACGCGCTACTTTCTCCAGCTTCAAATGCGAGAGGATGATAGGCAAGATGGCCTTGTTCGTGACGATCATCAGGGATACACCAAGACAGGCGGTCACACCAAGCTCATGCACCACGGGGATATCGATCATCATGATCACGGCAAAACCCAGCGCGTTCATCAACAAGGCCAGCGTGCCAGGGATGGCCAACATCCGAAATGCGTTTTCCGATGCTTGCTTGGAGCTGCGCCCTAAGGCAATTTCATGCTTCCACGCATTGGTCATCTGCACTGCGTGCGAGACCCCAATGGAGAAGATCAGGAAGGGAACCAAAATCGACATGGGGTCAACCCCCATACCCAACATAGGCAAAATACCCAATAGCCACATCACGGGCAGCATCGCCACCAACAAGGCCAGCAGCGTGAGCTTGAGCGAGCGCGAGTAAACCCACAACAAAATCGTGGTGATCAGGAAGGCCGAGATAAAGAAGCCAATCACGCCCAGTTTGAGCGGATTGATCAAACCTTCACCAAATAACTTGGCTGTCTGCTCGATTTTTTCAGCTTGAGGCAGCTTCTCGTCTTGCCACAGCAGGCCAATTTTGGTGCCGTTTTCACCCGCAATGCCAGTGGCTACCGCACCTACGATATTGGTAAAGCCGACCATTTCAACTGCGATATTGGGGTGCTCTTTCTCGTATTTGGCGCGGATTTTCTCCAGATTATCTGCCAGTTGCAGGTAATCAATAGGTTTGCCCTCGCTGGTTTTACTCATCAGCTCGGCCTGCACCATAGAGCCTTTGACATTGTTAGCCACCAGCGTGCCGATACGGCCTGAACGCTGCACATTGGCGCGTACCCTGTCCATACCGTCTTGGCTATTCACATCAAAGTTCGAGGGGATGACCACCTCGCCCTGGAAGCCTTGCTCTGTCACTTCTACATAAAACACATTAGGGGTGTAGAGCGAAGTGACCGACGCACGGTTGACGCCTTGCGTGTCAAGGTAAAAGACATCATCTGTAATTTGACGCAAAACCCCCATATATTCAGGGTTAAAAATATCGCCCTGCCCTTTCCAGCGGACATTCACCATCAAGCGATTAGCGCCAGAGAAAGTGTCGAAGTTTTTCAAAAACGCCGACATATAAGGGTGGTTTTGTGGAATGAATTTGGTGAAACTGGTATCAAAACGCAAGTCTTTGAGCGAATAGCCCAAGCCTACTGTTACCAAGAAAAAGGCTATACCCAACAGCCAACGAAAATCAATCAGTTTTTTGGCCGTCCAAGCGATATAGCGCTCTAAGGCGTTTTTAGGTTCGGTTACGGTATCGCTCATTGCGCAGCTCCTGTTTCACTTGCACTGGCTGCTGATGCAGCGGGTTCAGCCGCCGCTTGGGGCATGGCTGGTGGCACGGGAGGCAAGGTTTTCTCCCCATCTAATCGAAAATCGGCACCGTAATGGCGCACACCTTGTTCAGTGGCGATCAACCAACCCCCTTTAGGGTCAGGCAACATCGCGAGCAGGGCGGCCTGTGGGCCGCGACGCACTTCATTAAAAATTTGGCCGCCGTCCTCACTCTTGAGTATCGTGCCGTTGAGGCCGACCAGATAAATCGCGCCAGCGTCATCCACATAATGGCCTAGCAATGAAAAGACATGCGGGACGCTGGATTTGATCCAAGATAAGCCGCCATCGGTAGAGCGATAGACATTGCCACGCATGCCATACACCAGCCAAGCATCATTGCCCAAGCTGGCACCGCCATAGAAGGAGCCGTTATAAAAAGGCGCTATCGTGTTCCAAGTTTGGCCGCCGTCGCTCGACTTGAGTGCGGTACCGGCCTCTCCCACGATCATCCATTGCTGGCCATCGGCGCTGTGGAAGATTTTGTTGAAGTGACGATCTTCGACACTGTCAAAAGTGAATTTTTCCCAGCTTTTACCAGCATCAATGCTGCGCAAGGCCGTGCCAAACGCCCCCAAAGCCAGCCAGGAGCCATCGGGCAAGCGCGCTGCAGTATTGATAGAGTTACCTGAGCCATCGCCGACAAAGTGGGTTTCTTCCCAGCTTTTACCGCCATCATGGCTACGCAAAATCAAGCCCTCATGCCCGACGGCAATGCCTTCGTTGGCATCAGCAAAGCTCACTTGATTAATTTGTGCGTAATGCTGTTTAGCAGGCATCTTGGCATCTTGCCAAGTTTTACCGCCGTCTGCGCTGTAAAAAATATGCCCCTGTTCACCTGCGGCCACCAAACCCACCCCAGAAGTTGTCAGCGTGGCAACATTCATGTGCTGGGTATAAGAGGCGGAAGCCTGTAGGGGCGGGGTATGGCGCTCAGAAAAAGCGTAGAGGGCAGACGCCGCCACAATGGCGGTGACAGTCAAGCCAACTGCAAGTCGCATAATGTCTCCAGTCAATACTAACCCTCGCCTTACTTGCGTCGTGGCACAAGATCGGCTGGGTGATTTTTTTATCGACAGCCCCGCAATAGGGCTTATCGGGCGTGTCATTGTAGCGGCATTGACTGCCCCAGCTCGGCGGCGTATTTCACTGGCAAAATTGCTGCTATGCAGCATTTCACCTCCCCCTCATCCTCTGCGCTTTCTTTGGATTTACAGCAACGCTTTACGGCAGCGCAGCAGCACCGCCTGACACACGGCTGCTCGGCGCATCCATTTGGTGATGGCGCCGCCCTTTATGCGCTGGCACGCAGTCAAAACCCCGCACATATTTTGGAACTGGGCACGGGCGTAGGCTATACCGCGATATTGCTAGCCAAGGCCTGCCCCCAGGCGCACATCGACACGCTAGAGGGCCATGAAGACCATATCCAAGAGGCGCGTACCGCCTTCACCGAGGCGAATTTGGCCGAGCGTATCACCCTGCACCCAGGCTCCTTCGCCGACACCTTGGGGCCACTGCCCTTGAATCACTATGATTTGATTTTTTTTGACGGCCATATGCCGCCACTGATTGTGATTGAGCACTTCCCCAAACTCTTACGCTGCGGCGGACTGCTGGTTTGCTCCAATATGCGACTCAGAGGCACGCGAGGGGCACCACGGGTGGAGGCCGCTTTGAGCGACAGCCAAACCTGGCAACGACTGCCCGATATTGAGGGCGGCAACACTTGGGTACTGCGCAGGCTCTAAGTTTTTCAGGCCTTTGAGACGGGGATTGGAACGGGGATTACGATAGATTAAGCCAAGTGCTGCTGCAGCCAACGCTGCAAATCGGCAGCGCCCATGGCACCACTGACCCGCGCCACTTCACGCCCTGCTTGAAACAAAGCCAGTGTAGGGATGCTGCGAATGTTGTAGGCGGCACCCGTGCGTGGATTGGCCTCGGTATCGAGTTTGACATGGCGCACTTGTGGCAGCGCCTGAGCCGATTGCGCAAAATGCGGTGCCATCATGCGGCAAGGACCACACCAGGGTGCCCAAAAGTCAACGAGTACGGGCAATTCGGTGCCGGCAATGTATTTGCCAAAATTGGCATCGGTCAACTCTTCAGGCTGCGCTACCAATAAATCATGTTGGCAACGACCACAGGCCACGGCTTTATTCAAGGCCGCACGCGCTACACGGTTTTTAGCGCCGCATGCTGGGCAAACAAGGTGCAAGGTATCTGACATGGCTGGCCTTTCATCAAGATGTTTAGCCATGTGCGCCCTAGTCCAATGTTTTCAAGCCCCGTGAGTTGAGGAGGGTGCTTGCTCAAGCGCCCAAAGCTTCCCAGCGCTCTAAATGCGCTAGCAATTCATCATCAATCACCGCTACGCGCTGGCTATATTGTGTTGCTAGCACGGGGTTTTGAACGAACAAGCTGCCATCGGCGAGTAAAGCCTGCAATTGCGCTTGTTCTTGCTCTAGCGCGGCAATCTGCGCGGGCAAAGCATCCAACTCGCGCTGCTCTTTGTAGCTGAGTTTGCGCTTTTTGGCTTCAACTGATTTTTCAGCTTGTTTTTGCGGTTTTTCCTCGTCAAATCTGCCTGGGCAGCTCTCTTTTTTAATATCTTTTGCAGAGGTATTCTGCGCTTTGGCTTGGGCCTGGGCATAGCGCGCGCGCTGCACCATCCAATCTTCCACATCGCCTTCGTATTCCGTCCAGCGCCCGGGGCTGACATCGCCCTCCCACGCGATGATGCTGGTGGCCACGCTATCGACAAAACGCCTGTCGTGGCTGACCAAAAAGACCGTGCCGTCGTAGTCGGCCAGCAGCTCTTCCAGCAGCTCTAGCGTATCAATATCTAAATCGTTGGTCGGCTCATCCAGCACCAGCACATTGGCAGGGCGCGCAAACAAACGCGCCAGTAGCAAGCGATTGCGTTCGCCGCCGCTGAGCGAACGCACAGGCGAATTGGCGCGTGCCGGGCTGAAGAGAAAATCGCTCAAATAGCTTTTGACATGCTTGCGCTGCTTGCCAATTTCTATCCACTCGCTGCCTGGGCTGATGAAGTCCTCGAGGCTGGCATCCAAATCGAGCTGGTCGCGCATTTGGTCAAAGTAGGCAATTTGCAAATTGCTGCCCTGGCGCACCTTGCCACTATCGGGCGCAATCTCGCCCAGAATCATCTTTAAAAGCGTGGTTTTGCCCACGCCGTTATTACCCATGAGGGCAACTTTATCGCCGCGCGCAATGATGGTGCTGAAATTTTGTACCAAGACTTTATCGCCATAGCTTTTGCTGGTCTGCGTCAACTCTGCCACCAGCTTGCCGCTTTTCTCACCTGTGTCCAATTGCAAATTCACACTGCCTTGCACACTGCGGCGCGCAGCATGGGCGCTGCGCAATTTGTGCAGGCGTTCAATCCGCGCTACAGCACGGGTGCGGCGCGCTTCCACGCCCTTGCGTATCCAAATTTCTTCTTGCGCCAGCAATTTATCGGCCTTGGCATTGATCACCGCCTCTTGCTGCAATTGCTCGGCCTTATGGCTTTGGTAGGCCGCGAAATTGCCGGGATAACTGCGCAACTGGCCGCGGTCTAATTCCACTATGCGCGTGGCCACCGCATCCAAAAACGCACGGTCGTGACTGATGGTGATGATGCTGCCTTTGAATTCCACCAACAGCTCTTGCAGCCAGACTATGGCTTCCAAATCCAGGTGGTTGGTGGGTTCATCGAGCAATAAAACATCGGGCTTGGCCACCAGCGCCTGCGCCAATGCCACGCGTTTTTTCAAGCCGCCGGAAAGCTCGCCGACGCGGCGCGCACCGTCCAAACCCAAACGGTGCAGGGTTTCGCTCACGCGCTGCTCCCAAACCCAGCCGTCTTGCGCCTCGATGGCGTTTTGCAGAGCCTCGAGATCGCCTTCGCCGAGAGAATATTGATCAATTTTGGCGATTAAGTCCGCCAAACCTGCCTGAACAGCTTCGAAAATCGTAGCATTCAAATCTAATATCGGCTCTTGCGCTACATACACCACAGCACGCCCAGCTTGCACTTGCAAGCTACCGTCATCGGGCTTTTCTAAGCCTGCCAAAATTTTGAGCAGCGAGGATTTGCCTGCGCCATTGCGCCCAATCAGGCCAACGCGCTCCCCCACTTCGAGCGAAAAATCCGCGTGATCCAGCAAAGCCACATGGCCAAAAGCCAGTTGCGCATCTAATAAAGTAAGTACAGCCATAGCCCGCCATTATCGCGGGCAAAGAAAAACCGCCCGAAGGCGGTTGTTCTGTTTTTTTCTTTTTGGTCTGCTAGCCACGCCTCTACAGCGTTCGAGGGGTTGGGGGCTATTGTGCAAAGCAAGCCAGGGCGCGTCAATTCCCCCTGTTCAGGGGGTAGGGGCACAAAAACATCAGGCCATCGCTTAAATCATGCCGCGTTTGATGGCTTCGCGGGTGGCTTCGGCACGAGTGGATATTTGCAGTTTTAAATAGATTTTTTTCACATAACCCGCTACGGTCAGCGGGCTCAACTGCATTTGCTGCGCACATTCAGTCACCGTTAGCCCCTGTGCTATCCACTGCAAGGTTTGCGCCTCGCGTGGGCTGAGTTTTTCGCCGCCCTGACCGGACTCGCTGCCAGGTGTCGAGGTGTTTGCGCTTGCTAAAGCCGCACTGGTGCTGGTGCCCGCAGCAGGAATTTGCCCCGCCCCCAGATGAAAGTGCTGCAAGATGCGCCGCGCAATGGCGGGCGAGAGCGGCGGCTCGCCACGGTCTATGCGCTTTAAGTACTCGACCAAAGCCTCTGCCGTATCGTCTTTGAGCAGATAGCCACGCGCGCCCGCAGCCAAGGCTTTAAACACATGGGCATCGTCGTCGTAAATCGTGGCTACCACCGCCACTGTTTGCGGCAAATGGCTGGCTACCCAGGGAAGTAAATCGCCACCATCGCCATCAGGCAAGCCTAAATCCAGCAGCAAGAGCTGCAAAGAAGAAGGAGCCTTGGCTTGCGCGTACTCTTGCAGCAAAGCGCGTGCCTGTTGCAAGTGCGTACAAGTGCGAATGTGCAAATGCGGAAAGGCCTGGCTCACCACCTGCTGCAACCAAGCTGCGGTGACGGGCAAGTCCTCCACTATCAGACAATCATTTTGGGAATTTACAGCAATAGCCATGCGGCGCTTTCTTTTATGCAGAGTGCTCTACCCCCAACAGCGCCTTAAACGGCAACTGCAGGCGCACTAGGGTTCCGCTGACATATCCATACTCAGCGCCCGATAGCCATTGCACTTGGCCGCCTAGGCGCTGTAGGCGCGATTGCAAGCCCGATATGCCCATACCACTAGCGCCCGCACGCACGCTAGCCGAGCTAGTGGCGATGCCTTGGCCATCGTCGAGCATATCCAGCACCAGAGCCTGCCCAGCTTCGTCCCAGTCATACCGCACCACAATGCGTTGTGCTGCTGCATGTTTGAGGGCATTACTCAAAGCCTCGCGTACAACCGACACCAGAACGCGGCGTGCACGGTAATCTAAGCTGGCGTTTTGCAGCTCAACGCAAGGGCAACGCTTGAGCAAGTTTTCAGTTTGCGCCAGTGGCCAATCCAACTGCAAGCCTGCCGCTTCGCAGCGCATGGCCACCTCTTGCCGCAATTGCGGCAGCAGCATATCCAGGCTCGTGCCGCTTTCTGCCAAGCCTTGCGCAATAGCACGCAGCTCAGCCAAAGTCTCTTGCAATAGTGCTTGCAAAGAGACATCCGCCGTATGCAAAGCGGTGAGCAAACGCGCACCAATGTCATCATGCAAATCCTGCGCCACCCGCAGGCGCTCAGTCTGCACGCCACGCTCATAAGCCTGGCGGCTGGCTTGCGCCTGCTCTAATAAATCTAGCAAGCGATCGGCAAGCTGCAACTGCTGCTGGTTAAACAAGCCGCGCCCATGTTCGGCTTGCCATAAACGCAAAGCTGATAAGCCGGCCACCGCCGGCAGCACCAGCGCCTGACCGCCATCTGACAATTGCACCTTCGCCACTGCCGCGGCGCTGCTTTCTATGCGTAATGGGCGAAACAGTTTGTGCAGCAAATCCTCCCAGCGCAGCTGACGCTGGCGCACATCAGGGGCAAAGGCTACGCCCATAGCACGAGAAAATAGCTCACTGCGGGGAAGTTCTCCGCGGCGCAATAAGTGCTGACGCAAGGTGTCGCGCAAAGGCAAATAGACGAAGCCCACCAGCAGCAAAGCGGCTCCCAAGGCTTGTGTCCCCGACCAATCTAGCGCCCAAATAAAAGCCACATCCAACAGCAGTAACAGCACCGCACCCAACATGAAAAAGAGCAAACGAAATGCCCAATCGCCGACATCAAACAAACGATAGCGCGTCAACCCAAGTGCGATGCCGATATAGGGCAAGAGAAAGAAAACGAAGGACTGGCCCTGCGAGGCCAGCGGCTCATGCCCCAACCACAAGGGCAAAGCCTGCACCGCAATAAAGCCACCTGCGCCCAAGGCCACACTCAAGCCCAGCCAAGTCAAGGCTGCCCGCTCTAGCGGGCGTCTGCGGCAGAGCCAGCCTTGCAGTGCAATCAACACCAGCATCGCCAGCATTTGCAAACCTGTGATCGCCTGCGTCGAAAATTGAGGCAGCCAAGCAAAAGCCATGGCCACATTCAAACCCAGCTGCGCCAATAGCAATACAAGAAGCCAACGCAAAGGGCACAGCGCAAGTGGGTAGCGCAAGAAGAAGGCGATACCCGCAAAACCATAAGCGGTGGCACCAAAACGGTTCAATGCTGCCAATACTTGAAAATCCGCTTGCGGCAGCGCCAGATTGCGACTGCTATAGCAAGCTGCCGCTAGGGAAAACAATAGAACACAAAAGCCCGATAAAGCAAACAGACTCGCAGCGGCATCACGAGGACGCAAAGCCCAAACCCAACTGCCCACCACCATACAGCCCAAGCCGACAAGGCATTGCACCCAAAAATCCAAGGGCAGCGAGGCAATCGGGCGCTCTGGCTGCACGGCCTGGGTGGTATGCACTATTTGCCCATCGGGGCGCTGCCAGCTCAAATCGACCGTGGTATTGAGCAAAGCCTGGTGCAGACGATCCTGCTGGCGCATAAAGGCAGCAAAATCATCATTGCGTTCGATACTACCCGGGTCCTCTACCGCATCTTGATTTTGCAAGGCCAAGCCGTTGATGGCTATCAACTGCCCTGCGCTGCCATAAAACTGCCCATCCTTGGCTTGTAACTTCAGCCCCATCCAAGGCTGCGCCAACATATATAACACTGCCGCCAAGACCGCGGCCACCGCGACCCCCACCGGCAACCATAAACGCCAAGAAGGGCGAAAAGAAAAAGTACGCATCACGGCTCTGACCCTAGGGCTATTGGGCTATTGGACTAATGGCTTATTCATACACCACCCCGCGACCAGCGCGGTCCCAGCTGTTGGCTGCACGCAGCAAGCGGCTGATGTCACGATAGGCTTTTTTAGGCTCCAAATCTGCAGGAAAGCGCATCATCCAATTGCCCATCGGATCAATCAGATACAGGTGGTCTTGCAGGGCTTGCCCTGCTTGCGGTTGCAGCCAAGCTGCTATTTGCTTATGCGGCAGCCGCAGCACTTGGGCTTGCGCGACGGCTGGCTGCAAATCTGCGGGCACAGGGCTAGCATCATCTATCAGCCAGACCCAATCGAGCCTATCTTTTTCTGCGCCCAACATTTCGCGCAACTGGCGTTGCAGATATAAATGCTCTTGGCAAATTTGTGGGCAAGCGCCAGATGACACGCTCACCAGCAGCCACTGCCCTTTGAGGTTGCGTAAATCTACCGTTTTGCCTTGCAAATCCACAGCCTGCACAGCGGGCATTTCATACTGCGGCCCCAGGGGCGCATTGATGTGGCCATAGCTATGGCCACCGCTGGGCTTGAAGACATAAAAAGTCAAGTAAGAAGCAATCACGGGGGAAAAGCAGGCCAGCATCACCAATAGCATCATCCAACGGCCGCGTTTGGTGCGCGTCGGCAAAGTGTTCTGGGCGCTTTGTCCTGGCAAGGTTTGGATCGTCAGCCCCAGCGGTTCATCACGAGAAGAATCAGACATAGTTCAGCAGGCTAGCGCCAAAAGAAATATAAAAATAGGAGCTGCTC
>CAZSPW010000025.1:14224-20110 GCA_964608575.1 uncultured Burkholderiaceae bacterium
CAGATTTGGCGGCTAAAAATGCCAAAAACCTTTAAAAAAATGCAGTTCGCTCAAGGCCTTATTTTAGGGAGCCTAAGCGCAAGCTTTGTTGGTGCTGCGCCACCAAGGCACATAGCAACGCCGACATGGATCGGGCTTTAGGGCCGTCGGCGCGACTGGTCAACACCACAGGCACGCGTGCGCCCAGCAAAATACCTGCCCCCTCTGCCCCGCCCAAATATTCCAACTGTTTGGCCAGCATATTGCCGCTTTCCAAATCTGGCGCCAGCACGATATCAGCATCCCCCGCCACCTGCGACACGATGCCTTTGATGCGCACCGCTTCGGGGGAAATGGCGTTATCGAAAGCCAAGGGGCCATCGAGCAACCCCCCTGTAATTTGCCCCCTATCGGCCATTTTGCATAAGGCTGCGGCATCTAAAGTGGCCTGCATTTTGGGGTTGACCGTCTCCACCGCTGCCAAGATCGCGACCTTGGGCTGGGGAGTGCCCAAAATTTGCGCGAAATCGATGGCGTTTTGGACGATGTCGGCCTTCTCCGCCAAGTCCGGGCAAATATTGATGGCCGCATCGGTAATCAACAAAGGCTTGGGGTAACGCGGCACTTCAAAGCGAAACACATGAGACATGCGCCGCGCTGTGCGCAATTGCGGGTTTTTAACGATGGCGCCGAGCAATTCGTCCGTATGCAAACTGCCCTTCATCAACATTTGCACCTGACCGCTGGCGGCCATTTGTGCGGCGATTTCCGCCGCATCATGGCTATGCTGGGCATCGACTAGCTCCAAGGCGCTGATATCCACATTGGCAGCATCCGCCACCGCCTGCAATTTCGCGCGGTTGGCCACCAGCACGGGCTGAATAAAACCTGCTGCCGCGGCATCCATCGCGCCTTGCAAAGATTCTTTATCGCAGGGGTGCACTACAGCGCAGCGGATAGGCGCCGCAGTGCGGGCGCGCGCTAGCAATGCTTGTGTCCGCGTATGGGCTGCAGCAGGCAGGTCTGAATACATAGTTGAGCCGTCCAGATAAGAGTCAGACGGCTTTATACCTTAGCCCAGCGCGAAAGTGCCCTGCGTTAAACTTCTATTCTTATTTTTCTCACACCTAGCGCCGCTCCACCATGCTCAGCCCCGCCGAATTTTCCGCCCTTGCTGCACAAGGCTACACCCGTATTCCGCTCATGCTGGAGACCGCTGCGGACTTAGAAACTCCGCTATCGGTTTACCTCAAACTATGTGGGCAAAGCAGCGCCCACAGTTTTTTACTGGAATCGGTGCTGGGGGGCGAGCGCTTTGGGCGTTATAGCTTTATTGGCCTGCCCGCACGCCAATGGCTCAGCGCCACGGGTTTTGGCGCACAGGCGCGCACACGCTTTTACCAAGACGGAGTTTTGGTCGATGAAAGAGCAGGCAATCCGCTGGATGTGATTGCCGCTGAAATGGAGCGTCACAAGGTGTATTTGCCCGAAGGCATGCCGCGTTTTTGCGGCGGCTTGGCGGGCTATTTTGGCTACGACACCGTGCGCCATATCGAGCGCAAACTGGAAAACACTTGCCCGCCCGACACCTTGGGCAGCCCTGACATCATGCTGCTGCAGTGCGATGAATTGGCCGTGATCGACAACCTCAAAGGCCGCCTGCAAATCATCGTCTGGGCGCAAAGCCAGGACAAAGATGCTTACCCCAAGGCGCAGGCGCGATTGCAGGCCATTGCCGCGCAATTGCAGCAAGTGGCACCACTGCCGCCCTTGCACCCCAAAAGCGATACGGCCTTGCACATCACGCGCGAATTTGCCAAAGACGACTATCTGCGCTCAGCCCTGCAAGCCAAAGAATTGATTGCTGCGGGCGACTTTATGCAAGTGCAAGTGGGCCAGCGTATGCACCTGCCGTTTGCGCACGCGCCGATTCATCTCTACCGTGCGCTGCGCCAGCTCAATCCTAGCCCCTATATGTATTACTACGATATGGGCGATTTTCAGATTGTGGGCACCAGCCCCGAGATTTTGGTGCGCCAAGAAGCCTGCGACTACCAAGGCGAAGCCGCGCAAAAAATCACCATTCGCCCGCTGGCTGGCACCCGCCCCCGTGCCGCCACACCCGCAGAAGACAAAGCACGAGAAGCTGAATTGCTGGCCGACCCGAAAGAGCGCGCCGAGCATGTCATGCTGATTGATTTAGCCCGTAACGATATAGGCCGCATCGCCCGCACTGGCAGCGTGCAAGTGACGGAGGCTTTTGTGGTGGAACGCTATAGCCATGTGATGCATATCGTCAGCAATGTCGAAGGCGTGCTGCAGCCTGGCATGAGCAATATGGATGTGCTGCGTGCCAGCTTCCCCGCAGGCACACTCACAGGCGCGCCCAAAGTGCATGCCATGGAATTGATAGACCAGTTGGAGCCGAGCAAACGCGGCATCTATGGCGGCGCTTGCGGCTATATCAGCTATGGCGGCGATATGGATGTGGCCATTGCTATTCGCACCGGCATAGTCAAAAACGGACAGCTTTTTGTGCAGGCCGCGGCAGGCATCGTGGCCGATTCACAGCCTGAGCTGGAGTGGCAGGAAACCGAAGCCAAATCGCGCGCGCTGATCCGCGCTGCGGAGATGGTGCAGCAAGGCTTGCTATAAACCCTGGCTCAGTTTTTTTTAGCATCTTTTCGGCATTTTGAGGCGCCAGAACTGCCTGAGCAGCTCATTTTTTTAAAGCGTTTATGTTTAGCTTTGCCAAACTAAAGTGGCTTTTTTAGCCATATCCGTCATGACAGCATCGTGCGCAGCCAATTCCTCAGCGCTGGCGAGCTGCACCATCAATTGCAGTCCAGAGAGGTCTTGCCGCTGCCCCAGATTTTGCTCGGCCACGCTGGTATAAGGATCTGCCAAGAGCGAGTTTTGGCCGCGCGTCATCGCAATATAGACATCGGCCAGCAACTGCGCATCCATCAGCGCGCCGTGCAAGGTGCGGCGGGTGTTATCCACACCAAAGCGACGGCAAAGCGCGTCTAGGCTGCTGTGCTGGCCAGGGTAGAGGCGCTTGGCCAAAGCAATGGTGTCTGTGATATGGCTGACATGGTTGGCCAATGGTGGCAGTTGCAGCCGCGCCAGCTCCGCATCGAGCATCCCGACATCAAAAGAGGCGTTATGCGCCAAGAGCTCAGCACCGGCGATAAAGGCCAAAAAATCCTCAGCAATATCGGCAAATTTGGGCTTATCGGCTAAAAACTCTGGGGTCAAGCCGTGCACGCGCAAAGCATCGGGGTGGCTCTCGCGTTCAGGATTGATGAAACGATGAAAATGCCGCCCCGTAGGGCGACGATCCAACAACTCTACGCAGCCCAAATCCAGCACGCGATCGCCTTGTGCTGCGTGCAGACCCGTAGTTTCAGTATCAAAGAATATTTGCCGCAAGCCACTCATCAATGATTTTCCCTAGCGTGATTGATGCTGTATTTAGGAATCTCTACCACCAGGTCGTCTTTGGTCACGATGGCTTGGCATGATAGGCGCGACTGCGCTTCTAAACCCCAAGCACGATCGAGCAAATCCTCCTCGGCCTCATCGGCCTCTTCCAAACTATCAAAGCCTTGGCGTACCACTACATGGCAAGTGGTGCAAGCCTTGCTCATATCGCAAGCGTGCTCGATTTTTACGCCATTTTCTAGCAAGGCTTCGCAAATACTGTCGCCAATTTGGGCAGTAATCTCTGCCCCTTGGGGACAATAATCAGCGTGGGGGAGAACTTTGATAATAGGCATGGGGCAAATTATAGGTTTGCGTGAAAGACAACACGATGCGCCCAGACTTGCTGGGCTTTTTGCTATCCGTTTTACTCAGGAAAACCCGCAGCCTGTTACGATAGCACCCCTGTTTTGCCAGCCTGATAAGCCCATGAATACGCACCACCCTCCATTAGCCGAGACGGAAAAGCTGGCTGCGCAAATGCTGGCACAGGCTAATCCTGTGGCACAACTGTCGCTAGCCGAAGCGATGGTAGTGGTAGACATGATGCGCCCCAAACGCATCAGCGCTGGCACCGTTTTTATCAGCGAGGGCGAGGCCGAGCACATCGATTACATGGTGCTGATTTTGGCTGGTGACGCGGCGGTAGAAACCCGCAAACCCAGCGGCCAAGAGCGCCGCCTGATCAATATCGTCGGTGCAGGCACCATCTTAGGTGATATGTCCGTGATTGACGGCTTGCCACGCCTGACCACTTGCCGGGCACAAACCGATATGTCGGTAGCCATTTTGACTCGTAGCCGCCTGCAGGAGTTGCTGACCACGCATCCTGTGATTACTGCCAAATTGTTGCTCACACTGCACTTGCGCGCTTCGCAAATTGCACGCATGACTTTGGCCAAATTCAACAAAATCGAGCTCATGAATGTCGTGCTACGCCAGCAATTAGATGCAGTGATGAGCGCGCGCGCTTACACCCCAAACACGCCCAACAGCACCGTTGTGCGCGGCAGCCATAAGGCCCCTGAATAAACCATGTTTTTACTGCCTCGTTTTATCTTGATTGACACCTCGCACGCGGGGAATGTGGGCGCCGCAGCGCGTGCCATCAAAGTGATGGGCTTTAACGATCTGGTTTTGGTGCGCCCACGCTGGGCCAATGTCCTGCGCCGCGAGGAAACGATACAACGCGCCAGCGGCGCGACTGATGTGCTGGCCAACTGCCGTATTGTGCAGACGCTAGATGATGCGCTCGATGGCGTCACCCATTTATGCGCCACCGCCATGACACCGCGCGACTTTGGCCCGCCCACCTATGCGCCGCGCGAGCACTTCAGCCATTTAGCCACGCAATTTCAGGAACAAACAGATAGTGGGCAACGCCTAGGCATCTTGTTCGGCAGCGAACGCTTTGGCATGAAAAACGAAGATGTATATCGCTGCCACGCCTGCCTATCCATTCCCACCGACCCCAAATTTGGCTCGCTCAATTTAGCCGCTGCGGTGCAATTGCTCGCCTACGAATGGCGCCTGGCGATCGGGGGGTTTTCAACAAAAAGCCCTGAACAAACGGCCACAGCAGCTGTAACTGATGAAGCCCAGAAAATCGCAGATGCGGCCAGCGTTGCGGGGGCATTACAGCACTGGCAAGAGGCTTTGGTGGCATTGGACTACCTTGACCCCAGCAGCCCCAAGAAGTTGATGCCGCGTTTGCAGCAGCTGGCCAACCGTGCCGTGCTGAGACAAGAAGAGATCCATATTTTGCGTGGTATTGCCAAGAAAATTTTGCAATCCCAAAACGATCAAAACGCTTAGACTAAAACGCTATATGACTGAGACTGTTAAGCACACTCCTTCGACCCTGCGCGAATCGATAGCGACCATTTTGCAGCGCGATCCCGCTGCGCGTTCGCGCCTAGAAGTACTACTGTGCTACCCAGGCTTGCACGCTTTGCTATTGCATCGCTGGGCACATGCTTGCTGGTTAGGTCGCTGGCATACGCTAGCGCGTTGTATTTCCCATTTTGGGCGTTGGCTCACAGGGATTGAAATCCACCCAGGGGCGCGTATCGGCAGGCGTGTATTTATTGACCATGG
This sequence comes from uncultured Burkholderiaceae bacterium, assembly GCA_964608575.1. Taxonomy (GTDB): domain Bacteria; phylum Pseudomonadota; class Gammaproteobacteria; order Burkholderiales; family Burkholderiaceae_C; genus JAMIFN01. Next base: position 19,784 of record CAZSPW010000025.1, read on the forward strand.
CATGGGCGTCGTCATTGGCGAGATGGCAGAAATCGGTGACGACTGCACCATTTATCAAGGGGTGACTTTGGGCGGCACTTCTTTGGCTAAAGGCATGAAGCGTCATCCCACACTGGAGAACGGCGTGATCGTTGGCGCCCATGCCTGCGTCTTGGGTGGCTTTACGGTAGGAATGGGCGCGCGCATAGGCTCAGGTGCGATTGTCACCAAACCCGTGCCGCCAGGAGCCACAGCAGTGGGCAATCCCGCACGCATCATCATGCCCAAAAATGAGGGACAAGCAGACGGCGGCTTTGCCGCATATGGCATTACCAACAGCGATGACCC
>CAZSPW010000026.1:0-19801 GCA_964608575.1 uncultured Burkholderiaceae bacterium
GATAAAAAAGCGCCTACGGGCGCTTTTTTTATGCATATTTTTGCAGGAATAAGCTGTTAAATCTGCCTGGGCAGCTCATCTTTTTGCAGTGGTTTTCCTGGTGTTTTTGGAATGGCTCTCAGGCGCGTGAGCAGCTTTGTACGCCTTCGATTTGTTGGAGTTGGTTGCATATGGTGGGTAGTTGCTCGGTATGGTGCAAATCCAAAATCAGATGAATTTGTAGCAAACCTCGGCTATTTTGACTTTTGACACTACTGACGCTGATTTTCCCTTTGGCCAAACTGTCCATGACATCACGCAGCAGGTGAGGGCGCTCGCGGGCGATCATTTGTAGGGCGACGCTATACGCATTTTTCCCAGCTTGGCTATTTTTCCCCCAGGCAACTTCGATTACGCGACTGGCATCGCGAGCCAGTAGGGCTGCAAAGCTGGGGCAGTTGCAACGGTGGATGCTGACACCGCGTCCGCGTGTGACATAGCCGCTGATAGCGTCTGGCGGGGCAGGGCGGCAGCATTTAGCCAGTTGGGTTAACAGGCTATCTACGCCTACGACCAAAACACCACCTTTGCCAGCTTCGCTCGGGCGCAGGGATTTTTTCAGGCGTAGCGCTTCGGCGTTTTCCTGGCTAGGGGCTTCGCTTTGTGGCCGCAGGCTTTGTTCAATGGTACGCAGCGAGAGTTCGTCTTTGCCTATGGCCTCAAACAATTGTTCTGCCGATTTCAAGCCTAGGCTTTGCGCTAAATCTTCAAGCTTGAGGGCGGTTTTGCCTTCGCGCTGTAAGAGTTTTTCTAGCTGTTCTCGGCCTCGGGCGCGGGTCTCGTCCAGCGCTTGGGCATTAAACCAGGCGCGGACCTTGGCACGGGCGCGGCTGGATGCCAAATACCCCTCCTCAATCAGCCAATTGCGCGAGGGTGCTCCCTCTTTCGCGGCGGTAATTTCCACCGTTTGTCCATTTTTTAGCGGGGTATTCAGTGGCACCAGTTGCCCATCCACGCGTGCGCCACGGCAGCGGTGTCCCAAATTGGTGTGTACGGCGTAAGCAAAATCTACGGGGCTGGCGCCAGCAGGTAAATCAACGACTCTGGCGTCAGGGGTGAAGACATAAATGCGGTCTGCTAATAAATCGCTACCTGCAGGTTCGCTGATGTCGCGCTCCCAAGCCAAGAGCTGGCGTAGCATGGCGATTTTGGCGTCATATTCGCTGCTGGCAGATACGCCTGCATAGCCTTTAGCGCCCGCTTCTTTGTATGCCCAGTGCGCGGCCACGCCTGTTTCGGCGGCATCGTGCATGGCTTGCGTGCGGATTTGAATTTCCACAGGCAATTCGGGGTGGGCTGGAATGGCATTGCACACCACGGTGTGCAGGCTTTGGTAACCATTGATTTTAGGTTTTGCGATGTAGTCGCTGAATTCATCTGCCAGCGGTGTGTACAGGCTATGAATCAGCGCGAGTGTGGCATAACAGGCATCCACATCAGCGACCAAAATGCGCAGGGCGCGCACATCTAGCACTTCATCAAAACGCAGTTTTTTGCCGCGCATTTTTTTGACGATGCTATAGATGTGCTTGGGGCGGCCTTGCACATCTGCGCGTATGCCCGCTTGTGCTAGCGCCTGCGTAATGTGCTCTTGCAATTGCGCCATGATGGCTTCGCGCTGGATGCGGGTGGCAGCCAAGCTTTTAGCAATTTCTTTATAGACCTCAGGCTCTAAAAAGCGAAAGGCTAAGTCTTCTAATTCCCATTTGATTTGCCAAATGCCTAAGCGATTGGCCAAGGGGGCAAAAATTTGCTGCGCTTGGCTGGCAAAAGCGGCATCAGGTGTTTGTTTAGCGTGGGCGCACCAGCGCAGGCTTTGCAGGCAACTCGCTAGCCCCAGCAGCACCACGCGCAAATCGCGCGAAAAAGCTAACAACATTTTGCGTACGCTTTCAGCTTGGCTAGGAGCGCCTGAGGCTTGCTTTTGCGGCAATGCAGCTTGCGCAGCCAGTCGCTGTGCTTGCATCATTTTGGTCGCTTCTACGGCCAAACGCGCGTAGTTTTCATCGAAAGCGTGGGTTAAAGCCTCCAGAGGCTTAGCCAGTTGTTCGCAAGCCAGAACCAAATAGCTGGCCGCTTGTAAGGATTCTGTGGCGCCGAGGGATTGCAAAATCTCCGCTACGCCTTGAGCGTGATGCAAGGCATTTTCGCCAAAAGCCACGCATTCGTGTGCTAACAGCGGGCTGGCAAATTTTTGCGCGCGCAGCAGTGCGTCAGCAGGCGCTGCGAGGTCTTGCGTGGCGGCGCTAATCAGTGCGCTGGGGCGAGTGGTGATGCTGCTTTTCATACCGAGGTTTGTACCTGAGAACGACCCATAAAGGCCGCTGCCATTATGGCGCTCTTGGATGAGTTAGAAAGACGATGATTTCTGAAAAATTAGCATGTTTTTGGGTATTTAGGCCGCCGAATCTGCCTGAGCAGCTATCAAAAACAAAGCCCAGCGCGAGGGCTGGGCTAGGTGTTTGTGAAGACCGGAAAATCAAATCTCAACCAGTTCGAACTCTTCCTTGCAAGAGCCGCATTCTGGGCAAACCCAATTAGCTGGCAGATCGGCCCAGCGTGTGCCTGCTGGTACACCGTGTTCGGGGTCGCCTTGGGCTTCGTCATAAACCCAGCCGCAAATCATACAGGCATAGCATTTGAAATCGGTATCGCTCATTGTTTACTCTCCATTGGTCGGGGGAAAATTTTTATCATCAGCGCCTGAATATAACTGGAGACCAGGGCGCGGCCCTAAGCCGTGTGCAGGGTGTTTGATGTGGGTCATACGCCTAGTGTTTACCTGTAGAATCGAGCCGTGCGCAAATTTTTGATTTTGTTTCTTTTGGTGTTGATGCCGCTACAGCTGACTTGGGCAGCCGTGGCCAGCTATTGCCAACACGAAACTGGGGCGGCCGCGCAGCACTTTAGCCACCATTCGCACCAGCACCAAGGGCAATCTGTGGACGCGCCCCGCGCAGATAAAGGCGCAGCCAGCGGAAACCCCAGCATGGCAGATCTCGATTGCGCGGTTTGCCATGCCGCTTGTGCCGCAGCGCCCCTGCCTGCGGCCGCGCACTTGGCTTGTCCTAGCGTCAGCAGCTGGGGCGCCAGCCCCTATCGCCTGCACCATTCAGCCGCGCCACCAGCGCGCCTAGAGCGCCCACAGTGGCAGCGTGCCGCCGCCTGATTCGGCTGCGCGCACGACTTTTCTTGTTTTTGCTAAAGGGCTTAGCGCCCGTGCAGCCATGGCTGTGCGCGGCAGAGCCTGTGCATGTAATAGCGCCGTGAGCCGAATCTCCCCCGCTTCTCTTGCCCTGAATGGGCGTCGATGATTGGAGATTTTTAGCGTGAAGATTTGGAAAACCGCAAAACACCTGCCCTGGCTTTGCGTGGCAGCGTTGCACAGCACGGCTTGGGCGCAAGCGCCTAGCCCTAGCCCCAATACGGATTTAAGCCTAGAGCAAGCCCAGGCTCTGGCCTTGGCGCACAACCCCGAACTGGCCGCTGCGCAAGCGCAAACGGACGCAGCCCTAGCCCTGGCGCGGCAGCAGAGTTTATGGCCCAACCCCAGTTTGTCGTATAGCCAAGAGGACGCTGGCAAGCCCGATCGCAGCCACAGCGTAGAGCTGAGCTGGCCGCTGGAACTGGGCGGCAAACGCAGCGCACGGCAAGCGCTGGCGCAAAGCGAAGCGCTTTTGACTGATGGCGAGCGCCAAGCGCTGGCCGCCAAAGTGCGCGCGCAAACCACGGCGGCGTATTTCGCCCTGGTGCTGGCGCAAGAGGGGCAGCGCCTAGCCAACGACAGCGCCGCGCTCGCCGCACAGGCCGCGCAGGCGGCAGGCAAGCGCGTGGCAGCGGGAAAAATATCCCCCGTGGAACACAGCCGCGCCTTGGCCGCCCAGGCTTTGGCGCAAGCGCAAGCCTTGCAAGCCGCTGCCGCCCAGCGCCAGGCCAGCGCAGATTTGGCCTTGTGGCTGGGGCAAGAGGCGCTGCCTGAGCACACGCAGTTATCCGCAGCGAAGGCAGAGACTTTGCCGCGCTTGCCCGCTTGGCCACCATTGCAAGCGGCTTTAGAGGCCGGGCCTGCGGCGAAAAACGCCCAGCTACAACTGGCACGCAGCCAGGCCGCAGGCGATCTGGCACGTAGTGCCCGCTGGCCTGATGTGACGCTCAGCCTAGGCGTCAAACGCGGGCGCGATGCGCAAACGCCGCGCCAGCAAATTTTGCTGGGGGTGTCTTTCCCTCTGCCTTTGTTTGACAGGCAGCAAGGCGCCATGCAAGCGGCGCAGCTGCAAGAGCAGGCCGTCCGCGAGCGCCAACGCGCCAGCCGCCTAGCCAGCACGCAGGCGCTGCGCTCGGCCTATGAAAACTACCAGTCCGCCGTGGGCGAGCTGCAACTGCTGCAAACCCAAGCCCTGCCTGCAGCGCAAAGCGCCGACCGCGCTGCGCGCATCGGTTTTGAATACGGCAAATTCAGCTTTTTAGAGCTACTGGATGCGCAGCGCAGCTGGCTAGCGGCGCAAAACCAGGCCCTGCAAACACAGGCCAATGCCTACCGCGCCCTGGCCGAAATCGAAAGCCTGCTAGGCCAGCCTTTGTCTGAGCTGGCGCAAGCCGCCCCTCTTGGAGAGAAATAATGCAAAACAACACTTCCCGAAACACGCAAAAAAAATCACAAAAACGCTGGATAGCCGTGCTCTTGCTGCTCGGCGCGGTGCTGGCCGCAGCCATTGTGTGGTGGCCGCAAAACAAAGCCTCAGGCGAGACTGAGCATGGCCACGGGCACGAACATGCGGCTGAACACGCCGATGAAGAGCACCACGGCAAGGAGGCCTCAGGCGAAAGCCACAGCCACCAAGACGCGGCAGAACATGTCGATGAAGAACACCACGAGGGCGCCGTTGAGGCCAAAACAGGCGCAAACAAGGCCGAACATGAGGACGAAGGCGAACATCAAGAAGCGGCGATTCAGCTCAGTGCCCAGCAGCTTAAAACCGCTGGCATTAGCCTAGAGCAAGCCGCTCCTGCCAGCTTGGCGCTGCGCCTAGAGCTGCCCGCCGAGGTGCTGCTCAACGAAGACCGCAGCGCCCACATCACCCCGCGTGTGGCGGGTGTGGTCGAAAGCGTGGCAGTCAGCCTAGGGCAAAGCGTGAAAAAAGGTCAAGTTTTGGCCATATTGGCCAGCCCCCAAGCCGCGCAACTGCGCAGCGACTGGCGCAATGCACAAAAACGCCTAGAGCTGGCGCAAAGCCTGCATGCCCGCGAAAAGCATTTGTGGCAAGAAAAAGTCTCGGCCGAGCAAGACTATCTGCAAGCGCAGCAGCAATTGAGCGAAGCACAAATCAATGCCGCTACAGCCAAGGCACAACTGGATGCCTTGGGCATAAGCGCTGACAACGAGGCATTAGGTAAATTGGCCTTGCGCGCGCCTTTTGATGGCTTGGTGCTAGAAAAACATCTGACCCTGGGCGAGGCCGTGAACGAAAGCACAGTCGCCTTCACCGTGGCCGATTTGCGCCAAGTTTGGGTGCAATTGAGCGTGCCTGCGCAACATCTGGCGCAAGTGCGCGTGGGGCAGCGCGTGCGTGTCGATAGCGCCAGTACGGGGCAAAGCGCAGAAGGTAAAGTGGCTTTTGTCGGCGCTTTGTTGGGCGCACAAACCCGCAGCGCTAACGCCCGCGTGCTGCTGGATAACCCGCAGCAAGCCTGGCGGCCAGGCTTGTTTGTCACCGCTTCGGTCTTTGCCCAAAGCCTGCAAGTGCCAGTCAGCGTGCACAGCAGTGCGGTGCAAACCGTAGAAGGCAAAACCAGCGTCTTTGTGCAAACACCCCAGGGCCTGCGTGCCCAAGCGGTGCAGCTGGGTGCCAGCGACGGCCAGCGTGTTGAGGTCAAACAAGGCCTGGCCGCAGGCACGATCTATGCCGCGCAAGGCAGCTTTGTGCTCAAGGCCGAGCAGGGCAAGAGCGCGGCCTCGCACGAGCATTAAAAGAGGCTGAGCGATGTTTGAAAAAATTATCCGTTTTGCCATCGAGCAGCGCTGGTTCGTGCTTTTGGCCACCCTGGCCATGGCGGCGCTGGGCATTTATAACTACCAGCGCCTGCCGATTGATGCCGTGCCCGACATCACCAATGTGCAGGTGCAAATCAACACCGCTGCGCCTGGTTACTCGCCTTTTGAGGCCGAGCAGCGCGTGACTTACCCGATCGAAACCCTGATGGCGGGCTTGCCGCATTTAGAGCAAACCCGTTCCATCTCGCGTTATGGCCTGTCGCAAGTGACCGTGATTTTCAAAGACGGCACTGATTTGTATTTCGCTAGGCAATTGGTGGGCGAACGCCTGCAAGAAGCCCGCGACAAATTGCCTACGGGCTTAAGCCCCAGCTTGGGGCCTATCTCCACGGGCTTGGGCGAGATTTATCTGTGGACGGTGGAAGCCGAAAAGGGCGCGAAAAAGCCGGACGGAACGCCCTACAGCCCCGCTGATTTGCGCGACATCCAAGATTGGATCGTCAAACCGCAATTGCGCAATGTGCCTGGGGTGACGGAAATCAACACCATAGGAGGCTGGGCCAAGGAATACCAAATCTCGCCATCGCCCGAACGCATGGCGGCGCTGGGTATCACTTTGCAAGAGCTGCTGGCTGCAGTGGGGCGCAATAACGACAACGCGGGCGCTGGCTATATCGAAAAAAGTGGCGAGCAATACCTGGTGCGTGTGCCTGGGCAAGTAGCTAATGTTGAAGAGCTGGGGCAAATTGCCCTGAAAAGCGCGGCGGGCACCCCCGTGCGCGTGCGCGATGTGGCCACCGTGGAGCTGGGGCGAGAGCTGCGCACAGGCGCGGCTACCGAAAACGGGCGCGAAGTGGTGCTGGGCACGGTCTTTATGCTGATAGGCGAAAACAGCCGCGCCGTGGCGCAGGCGGTGGACGCCAAGATGGCGCAAATTCGCCGAAGTTTGCCGCCCGGCGTGCTGGCCGTGACAGTGTATGACCGCACCACCTTGGTCGATAAGGCCATTGCCACGGTGAAGAAAAACCTGCTGGAAGGCGCAGTATTGGTGATAGCCGTGCTGTTTTTGTTTTTGGGCAATATGCGCGCCGCCATCATCACCGCTTGCGTGATTCCGCTGTCGATGTTGTTTACCTTCACGGGCATGGTGCATTACCGTGTCAGCGCCAATTTGATGAGTTTGGGGGCGCTGGATTTCGGCATCATCATCGATGGTGCGGTGGTGATAGTGGAAAACTGCGTGCGCCGCTTGGCACATGCGCAAGAAAAACATGGCCGCGCTTTGAACCGCAGCGAACGCCTGCACGAAGTCTTTGCCGCCGTGCAAGAGGCACGTCGCCCGCTGCTGTTTGGTCAGCTCATCATCATGGTGGTGTATTTGCCCATCTTTGCCCTGAGCGGGGTGGAGGGTAAGATGTTCCACCCCATGGCCTTCACCGTGGTGGTGGCCTTGGCGGGCGCCATGCTGCTGTCGATTTTCTTTATTCCTGCGGCGGTGGCTTTGTTTATAGGCGAGCGCGTGCAAGAAAAAGAAAACCGCTTGATGTTGGCTGCCAAGCGCTGGTATGCGCCTGCGCTGCAGTGGGCCATGCGCAGCCGCGCCCTGGTGTTTACCGCAGCGGCGGTGCTGTTGGTGCTCTCGGGTTTGCTGACGCTGCGCATGGGCAGTGAATTCATCCCCAGCTTGAACGAGGGCGATGTGGCCTTGCACGCCATGCGCGTGCCTGGCACCAGCGTCAGCCAGGCCATCACCATGCAGCAGCAGCTAGAGGCGCGCCTATTGCAGCTGCCGCAGGTAGAGCGGGTGTTCTCGCGCATAGGCACGGCAGAAATTGCCAGCGACCCCATGCCGCCTAGCGTGGCCGATACCTACATCATGCTCAAGCCGCGTGCGCAATGGCCCGATCCGCGTTTGCCCAAAGATGATTTGCTGGCGCAGTTTCAACAAGCCGCCACCAGCGTGCCAGGCAATAACTATGAATTCACCCAGCCGATTCAAATGCGCTTTAACGAGTTGATTTCGGGGGTGCGCAGCGATGTGGCCATCAAGGTATTTGGCGACGATATGGCAGTGCTTGAAGGCACGGCGCAAGCCTTGGCGCAAAAGCTCCAAAGCATAGCGGGTGCGACCGATGTCAAAGTGGAAGAAACCTCGGGCCTGCCCCTGCTGAGCGTGCAAATCGACCGTGAAAAAATCGCGCGTTTAGGTCTGTCTATGGCCGAAGTGCAAGACGCCGTGGCCATAGCCGTGGGCGGGCGCGAAGCGGGTGTGTTGTTTGAGGGCGATAGGCGGCGTAGCATCACCGTGCGTTTGCCCGAAGACCTGCGCAACGATTTGGATGCACTAGGGCGCCTGCCCATCGCCTTGCCGGCGCAGGGCAGCGACAGCCGCGTGAACTTTTTGCCGCTCTCAGCCATAGCCAGCTTCCATATCGCGCCTGGCCCCAATCAGGTCAGCCGTGAAGACGGCAAGCGCCGCATCGTCGTCAGCGCCAATGTGCGCGGGCGTGACCTTGGCTCTTTTGTGCAAGAGGCACAAGGGGAGCTGACGCAAGTGGCGGTGCCCACCGGCTATTGGATCAGCTGGGGCGGCACTTTCGAGAATATGCAGTCGGCTAGTAAACGCCTGCAAATCGTCGTGCCCGTAGCGCTGGCCTTGGTCATGGCCTTGCTGTTTACCATGTTTGGCAATTTAAAAGACGGATTTTTGGTCTTCACGGGCATACCCTTTGCGCTGACGGGCGGCATCGTGGCGCTGTGGCTGCGCGATATTCCGCTGTCGATTTCTGCAGCCGTTGGCTTTATCGCGCTCTCGGGCGTGGCGGTGCTCAATGGCCTGGTGATGCTGAGCTTTATTCGCAGTTTGCGCGAAGCGGGGCAGCCGCTGGTGCAAGCCATTGAAACGGGGGCGCTGACGCGCTTGCGCCCCGTTTTGATGACGGCGCTGGTGGCCTCGCTGGGATTTATCCCTATGGCGCTGGCCACGGGCACGGGCGCTGAGGTGCAAAGGCCGCTGGCCACGGTGGTGATAGGCGGGATTTTGTCCTCTACCTTGCTGACGCTCTTGATTCTTCCTGTGCTCTACCAGTGGGCGTACAGAAAAGACGAGGAGGAGGCCGTGCAGACGAACTAAGGCAAACTTTGCCCTAGAATTGCAGCGCCCTTGTGTTTCAAGGGCGCTTTTTTTATGCCTTGCTAGCTGGGTGAAACCCTGTGCAGCGGAGCAAAAACGACAAAAATCTTTGGAGACAAGTGCGCATCATGAGCCAAGAATTTGACTATATCGTTGTCGGTGCAGGGTCGGCAGGTGGCCTATTGGCCGAAAAATTATCGCGCAATGGCAAACACACTGTTTTGCTGCTGGAAGGGGGCGGCACGCATAAACGCTTTTTGATCACCATGCCTGCGGGCTGGGGCAAGATGCTGTATGACAAAAACTTCAGCTGGGGTAATGAGACTGAGCCAGAAGAATGGGCAGGTGGCCGTCGTCTGAAATTGCCGCGTGGCAAGGCTCTAGGCGGCAGCAGCTCCATCAATGGTCTGCTGTATGTGCGTGGCCATAAGCTGGATTACCAAGACTGGGTGGACGCAGGTTGCCCAGGCTGGGGCTGGGAAGATATGCTGCCCCACTTTACGCAAACCGAAGACCAAAAAGTCCTGAAAAACCAATTTCACGGTACGGGTGGTGCGCTCACGGCTGGCCCTCAGCCCTACGCGCACCCCACTTCGGCGGCCATGGTGCAGGCGGCGATTCAGGCTGGCCACAAACCCACCGACGATTTCAATAACGGCGAGCCCGATGGCGCGGGTTATTGGCAAGTCAATATTGACGGTGGCAAACGCAGCAGCATCGCGGTGCGCGCGATCGAGCCAGCCATGAAGCGCAGCAATCTCACACTCGTCACCCAAGCCTTGGTGCATAAGGTGGTGATTGATGAGACTAAGCGTGCTACAGGCGTTAAATATCAAGTCAATGGTGGCGCTGTGGTGGAAGCCAAAGCCAAGCGCGAAGTGTTGGTGTGCGCGGGTGCTTTCAACTCACCACAAATCTTGATGCTCTCAGGCATAGGCCCAGCTGAACACCTCAAAGAAATGGGCATTCCTGTGGTGCAAGACGCGCCTGGAGTGGGGCAAAATTTGCAAGACCATGTCACGGTGCCTATGTGCTGGACGGTCAAAGACAAACCCCAAAGCCTGAACTCCAGCTTCCGTGGCATTGCGGCGCTGGGTCCCGTGTTTGAGTATTTGTTTAAGAAAACAGGCCCGCTGACGATCCCAGCAACTGATTTTGCGGCCTACTTTAAAAGCTCGCCCGATCAACGCATGAACGACATTCAGGTCTTTGGCACCCCTATTTCTGGTGATGCGTATGCGATGGAGGCGCAGGGCAAAGAGGGTATTGAGCCTGATGCGGTGCCTGGCCTGACCATGGGGCCTTGCCAAGTGCGCCCTTATTCTCGTGGTTGGATCAAATTGCGCTCAGCCAATCCTGCTGACAAAGTGCGCATTCAAATGAATTATTTGCAAGATGAGCGCGATCGCAAGGCATTTTTAAGCGCGATTCGTAAACTCCGTGAAATTGCCGCACAGCCAGCTTTGGCTGCCTTGATTAAAGAGGAAAGCCGCCCTGGTAGCGCTGCTCAAACCGATGAACAATTGCTCGATTGGGTGAAAAACTACATCACCAGCGTGCATCACGCGGTAGGTACAGTAAAAATGGGCGCTGCCGATGATGTCATGGCGCCGCTCACACCTGATCTGAAGGTCAAAGGTGTGACGGGCTTGCGCGTGGTCGATGCGTCCATCATGCCGAATCTGCCTAGCGGCAATACCAATGCGCCAGCGGTGGCCATTGCCAGCAAAGCCGCCGATATGATTTTGGCCGACGCCAAATAAAACAGCATTTTTGTTCAAAGCTACGGGCTGCCTGCGATGAAAAATCCAGCAGCCCGTTTGCGTTTTTGGGCTAGGCTCAATGGCGCTGATGTATGGACGCTCTTGGGCTGGAGCTTGGCGCGTTTGGCGGGGGCGCAGCTCAAGCCCTTGGGCGGTATTTGGTGCGCCACGCACGGGTATGTGCCTAGCTTGTTAAGCCATTACCCATTTGGCGCGGTGCAAGCCATGGTGATAGGGCGCGTGGTATTTGCTGCGGACAAAGCGGCACTGCGCTGCCATATTCGGCATGAATGGGCGCATGTGCGCCAGTTTTGCCGCTTTGGGTTGCTATTTCCTTTGCTGTATTTATTAGAGCTGCTCAGGCAGCTTCTACGCGGAAAATCGCCATATTGGCATAATATTTTCGAGCAAGAGGCACGGCGCAATGAGGTGCGCAAAATGTGTGCGCGTAGAAATTAAGAAGCCCTTTTGACAACCGCGTAACGCTGTTGGGCTTTTTCTACCGCCGCACGGTGCTCGACGATGGGTAAGGGGTAGTGATCCTGCGCTTTGCTGCCTAGGCGCAGGCCACAGACTTGCAGCTCTAGTGCGTCGGCTTGCCAAGGAGCGTGCAAATGCGGCAGGCCAAGCGCTGCCAACTCAGGCACATAACGCAAAATAAATTGGCCAGAGGGATCCAATTTTTGGCTTTGCAAGACGGGATTCAAGATTCGGAAATAAGGCTGGGCATCGCAGCCCGAACCCGCCGCCCATTGCCAGCCGCCGTTGTTGGCAGCGTAGTCAAAATCGTTGAGTTTTTCTGCAAAATAGGCTTCGCCCCAGCGCCAATCCACGCCCAAATGTTTGCATAAAAAACTCGCTGTCACCATGCGCAGGCGGTTGTGCATATAGCCGCTGTAGTTGAGTTGCCGCATGGCGGCATCGATCAGTGGATAGCCCGTTTTCCCTTCGCACCAAGCGGTAAAGAGTTTTCGTGCGCGCGCGCCTTTTTCCCAAACCATAGCGTCGTATTCGGGGCGATAGCTTTTACCTTGGGCTAGGCGCGGGTTGCGCGCCAGTATCTGCGTGAAGAAGTCGCGTCTAATCAGCTCAGATAGCCAAACTTTAGCGCCCTCATGACCACTTTGCGCCTGCTCCCAAGCCGGCTTAAGCACTTGGCGAATCGATAATGTCCCAAAGCGTAAATGCACGCTTAAGTAACTGACGCCGCGCCGGGCAGGGTAGTGGCGATCCTCTGCGTAACGGGCTAGACGCGGCCAAAAATGTGCCAACATTTGCGCCGCGCCGCCAGTGCCTGTAGGGATTCTGAGTTGCGCTAAATTGCTAGGCTGAAAATCCAAGTCTTGCAAACTGGGCAAGCTCGTTCGCATGATGGCTGGTGGCGCTGCCAATTGCTGCGCATAGCGCTCACATGGGTAGGCTTGCAGATAAAAAGTGCTGATTTTCTGGAGCCAAGCGCGTTGGTAGGCGCTAAACGCGCTATAGGCCCTGCCCGCTGGCGTTAACACCTCTGCTGCGTCAAAAATCACTTGGTCTTTGAAAAGGTGCAAGGTAATGCCCACATTGGCCAAGCTGCCGCGCACTTGGCTGTCACGGGCAATAGCGGCAGGCTCATACTCTTGGTTTGCAAAAACGGCTTGTACGCCCAAAGTGGCCGCCAATTTGGGGATCAGTTCACGCGCAGAGCCATGGCGCACCAGCAATTGCACTTGGGCCGCATGGGGTAGTGCGGCTGCCTGAGCCATTTGCTGCAAAGCAGTATTCACATCGGCTAGGCTAGAGACGATGAACTCCACCCTGCGGTCTACTCTGGGCAGCGCCGCGAGCACATCGCTATCAAAGACAAAGCAAACAAAAACTTGCCCACAGTTTTTCAGCGCATGGTAGAGCGCAGCATGGTCATGTGCGCGCAAATCACGCCGCAGCCAAACCAGGGCACTGGTGTAGCGGGGGCTGTGTGCATTGGCAAGAGAGATGACCATGTGCTGGCATTGTGCCGCCAATTGCACGCTAAGGCTTTGAATTCATGCGGTTTTCTTGTCTAGATCCCAGAGCTGGGGCTTTTACAATAGCAGCCATGACACAAGTGACCCCCCAATCCTTTTTGACCTTGCATTACCGTCTTGGCGGTCCGCAAGGAGACATCATCAATACCTTCACGGGTAAGCCCGCTACCCTGTCTTTGGGTGAGGGGCGCTTGTCCCCTGCCTTGGAAGAGAAACTACTGGGGTTGGAAGAAGGCAGCCGCCATACTTTTGATCTGCCTGCGGGCGCAGCTTTTGGCGAGCACAACGCGCAGATGATGCAATGGGTAGCGCGCAGCTTACTCAAGGAATTGGGTGATCCGCTGGAGCAATACCATGTGGGTGAAGTGCTGCAGTTTCCTACACCTGACGGGCAGGGGCATTACGCGGGTGCGATTTTGCAAGTGGAAGAAGATCGCATCTTGTGCGACTTTAATCACCCGCTGGCAGGCCAGCCCGTGCAGTTTGAAGTGCAATTGATAGGAGTGCTGTGATGACGACAGCGCAGCCTGAGGAAATTTTGCTGGCCGAGCCGCGTGGATTTTGTGCTGGTGTTGATCGCGCTATCGGCATAGTCGAGCTGGCCTTGGAAAAATTTGGTCGTCCGATTTATGTGCGTCATGAAATTGTGCACAACACCTATGTGATTGAAGACCTGAAAGCCAAGGGCGCGATCTTCATTGAGGATTTAGCCGATGTGCCTGCGGGCGCAACGCTGATTTTCTCGGCGCACGGGGTTAGCCAAGCCGTGCAGGAAGAAGCGCGGCAACGCGGCTTCAGCATTTTTGATGCCACCTGCCCACTGGTGACCAAAGTGCATGTGGAAGTGGCCAAACTGGCACAAGAAGGCTATGAATTCATCATGGTCGGGCATAAAGGCCACCCCGAGGTTGAAGGCACCATGGGCCAGCTGCACAGCGGCATCCATTTGGTGGAAGACCTGGACGATGTGGCTAGCGTACAGCCGCTGCAAACCGAAAAATTGGCGGTGGTGACACAAACCACCCTGAGCGTGGACGATACCCGTGAAATCCATGCCGCCTTGAAAGCGCGCTTTCCCAGTATTCGCGAGCCGAAACAGCAAGACATTTGCTACGCCACGCAAAACCGCCAAGACGCGGTCAAGGTGCTGGCAGGGCAGGTGGATGTGTTGATTGTGGTGGGCAGCCCCACCAGCAGCAATAGCAATCGTTTGGCCGAGCTGGGCAATCGCCTAGGCACGCCCAGTTATATGGTCGATAACGCCGGCGAGTTGCGCGAAGCGTGGTTTATCGATGCCCCGCGTGTGGGCTTGACGGCAGGCGCATCGGCACCCGATGTGTTGGTGCAGGAAGTCATCACCCGTATCAAGGCTATGGGTGCTACGGCAGTACGCAAAATGGATGGCGTGCAAGAAACCATGAAGTTCCCTCTGCCCAAAGCTTTGGTGCTGGGGCCTGATGCTTAAAAACCTGAAAATCGTCAAAAATGAGAGCTGCTCAGGCAGTTTTGACGGCCTTAAATGCCAAAAACATCACTAAAAATAGACTCCCATGTTAGACCTTAATTTATTGCGCAAAGACCTGCCCGCGGTACTGGTGGCTTTGCAATCGCGTAAAAACCCTCAGCCTTATTTAGACGAGGCAGCCTACAGCCGCCTAGAGACTGAGCGCAAAAACATACAAACCCGTACCGAAGAATTGCAGGCGCAGCGCAATACCTTGTCGAAACAAATCGGCCAACTCAAAGCCAAGGGCGATAGCGCCGCAGCCGATGCAGTGATGGCACAAGTGGCAGCGGCAAAAGTAGAGTTAGAGCAATCAGCCCTGCGTTTGGAAGAAATTCAAGCTGAGCTGCACACCCTACTAGCGGCCATACCTAATCTGCCGCACGCATCTGTACCCCTAGGCACGGACGAGGCGGGCAATGTCGAGCTGCGCCGCTGGGGCAGCCCGCGTAGCTTTGATTTTGCGGTCAAAGACCATGTGGACTTGGGTACACCTTTGGGCTTGGATTTTGAACTCGGCACCAAAATCACAGGCTCGCGCTTTACCGTCATGAAGGGCAGTATTGCGCGCCTACACCGCGCCTTGGCGCAATTCATGTTGGATATGCAGACCCAGCAACACGGCTATACCGAATGCTATGTGCCCTATATCGTCAATGCCGATTCGCTCAAAGGCACAGGGCAACTCCCCAAATTTGAGGGCGATTTATTTGCCGCGCAAAAAGGTGGGCAAGATGCCGAGCCTGTGCCTGATAACGCGGCGCTGTATTTGATCCCCACCAGCGAAGTGCCACTGACCAATATCGTGCGCGACACCGTGTTAGCCGAGAGCGAACTGCCGATCAGGCTCACAGCGCACAGCCCTTGCTTTCGTTCCGAGGCCGGCAGCTATGGGCGCGATACGCGCGGCATGATTCGCCAACACCAATTCGACAAAGTGGAAATGGTGCAAATCGTGCACCCCGAGCGCAGTTACCAGGCGCTAGATGAGATGACGGGCCATGCTGAAGCTGTGTTGCAAGCGCTGGGCCTGCCTTACCGCGTGATCGTGCTGTGTACGGGTGACATGGGCTTTGGCGCGACGCGCACACATGATTTAGAGGTGTGGTTGCCCGCACAAAACACCTATCGTGAGATTTCATCGGTCAGCAATTGCGAGGCTTTTCAAGCGCGTCGTATGCAGGCACGCTTCAAAAACGCCCAAGGTAAAAATGAACTGGTGCATACCCTCAACGGTTCAGGCTTGGCCGTAGGGCGCACCCTGGTTGCCGTGCTCGAAAACTACCAAAACCAAGACGGCAGCGTAACGGTGCCTGAGGTGCTGCGCCCCTATATGGGAGGGCTAGAGCTGTTACGCGCTTAAATAGCCTCAGTGTGCCCGACTGGAGTGCGCTATCAGGTTGCGCCTTGCCTTTTGTATAGCGATTCACTTAACTTTGCTAAAAGTTAAAGCAAATCCAGTATTGCTGGCGCATCCTTATGCCCTAGGCCAGTATGTTCTGGCGTTTATAAGAAAAGGCAAAAAATGTCCTCTACCAATCCAGCTTCTCGTCGTGTATTTATGCTGCAAGTAGCCACCGCAGGTGTGGCTATGAGCGCAGCCGCGCAGGCTTTTGCCGCCGCTGCTAAGGCTGCTCCTGCAGCTAAAGCGCCAGCTGCTCCTGCAGGCAATATGGTCAAAGACAGCGATCCGCAAGCGGTGGCCTTGCAATACCACAGCAATGCTAAAACTGTGGATGTGAAAAAAGCGCCAAAATACAAAGCTGGCGACGATTGCACCAACTGTGCCTTGTATAAAGGCGATGCCAAACAAGGCGACTGCCCACTATTTGCGGGTAAAAAAGTAGCGGCTGGCGCTTGGTGCAATGCACATGTGAAAAAAGCCTAAACGCAACAGCGTTTGCTTGTATGCGTTTGCACGCAAAAAAAACCGCCCCATGGGGCGGTTTCTTGCTTTATGTTCAAGTGCTGTAAAACAAAAGCTATAGGATTTCCAAATGCTCGGTGCCTGCTGCCAAATCTTGTGATTTAGCGCGTTTAGAGTTGAGTTTGATTTGCAGGCGCAGGTCGTTAGCAGAATCAGCAAAGCGGATGGCATCGTCGAAGGTGATTTGATAGGCTTCAAATGCATCAAACAGAGCTTGGTCAAAGGTTTGCATGCCCAGCTCGCGGCTTTTCTTCATGACTTCTTTGATCTCCCCGACTTCGCCTTTGAAGATCATGTCGGCGATCAGCGGTGTATTGAGCAAGATCTCAATTGCGGCAGCACGGCCTTTGCCGTCTTGTTTTGGTATCAAGCGTTGCGAGATGATGCCGCGCAAGTTCAGCGATAAATCCATTAAGAGCTGTGAGCGGCGCTCTTCTGGGAAAAAGTTGATGATGCGATCTAAGGCTTGGTTGGAGCTGTTGGCGTGTAGCGTGGCCATACATAAATGCCCTGTTTCGGCAAAGGCAATCGCGTGCTCCATGGTTTCTTGGTCGCGTATCTCACCCATCAAAATCACATCTGGCGCTTGGCGCAGCGTGTTTTTCAGAGCGATCTCCCAGCTGTCGGTATCTAAACCTATTTCGCGCTGCGTCACCATGCAATTTTTGTGTGGATGCACAAACTCGATGGGGTCTTCTACGGTGATGATGTGGCCGTAGGAATGCTGGTTGCGCCAGTCGATCATGGCCGCCAGTGAAGTGGATTTACCTGACCCCGTAGCGCCTACCAAAATGACCAAGCCGCGCTTGCTCATGACTACATCTTTGAGGACTGGGGGCAGACCCAATCCGTCAATAGTGGGCAGGGTAGAGGGGATAACGCGAAAGACCATACCAATCTTGCCTTGTTGTACAAAGGCATTGACGCGAAAGCGCCCAATTCCTGTAGGGGCAACGGCAAAATTACATTCGCGCGTTCTTTCAAACTCGGCTGCTTGTTTGTCATTCATCACTGCACGCGCTAGGGCGATGGTGTGCGCCGAGCTTAGGGGCTGTGGTGACACCTTTGTCATCTTGCCGTCTATCTTCATGCCTGGTGGAAAATCGGCGCTGATAAACAGGTCGGAGCCGCCCCGGGCGAGCAAGAGTTTCAGGAGGTCGTTAATGAATTTCGTGGCCTGATCGCGTTCCATGATGCTGAGCTTACCTTTCTTAACCCGCAAAGTTTTCTGGGATTTTGGCTTTGGAGCGTGCTTCACCCACAGAGATGATGTTGCGTTTGACTAGATCTGTCAGATTTTGATCCAAGGTTTGCATGCCTACGCTTTGGCCTGTTTGAATAGCGGAATACATTTGCGCTACTTTCGCTTCGCGAATCAGGTTGCGAATCGCTGGTGTGCCTATCATGATTTCGTGCGCAGCAACACGCCCTGTGCCATCTTTGGTTTTGCATAAGGTTTGAGAGATCACCGCTTGCAGCGATTCTGACAACATGGCGCGCACCATTTCTTT
The DNA here is from genome assembly GCA_964608575.1 of uncultured Burkholderiaceae bacterium. Lineage (GTDB taxonomy): Bacteria > Pseudomonadota > Gammaproteobacteria > Burkholderiales > Burkholderiaceae_C > JAMIFN01. The sequence continues at coordinate 17,876 of CAZSPW010000026.1, forward strand.
TTCGTCTGCGGGGAATACATCAATGATGCGATCCACAGTTTTGGCGGCGCTGGAGGTGTGCAGCGTGCCAAACACGATATGGCCTGTCTCAGCAGCAGTCATGGCCAAACGGATGGTTTCCAGATCGCGCATCTCGCCTACCAAGATCGCATCAGGATCCTCACGCAAAGCGGATTTCAAGGCGGCACTAAAGCTCAAAGTATGCGGCCCTACTTCGCGTTGATTGACCAAGCATTTTTTTGACTCGTGTACAAATTCAATTGGATCTTCTACCGTCAAAATATGCCCAAACTCGGTTTCATTCAGGTGGTTCATCATGGCTGCCAAGGTTGTGGATTTACCTGAACCTGTAGGCCCAGTGACCAAAACCAAACCGCGTGGTTTGAGCGCCAGATCGCCAAAAATTTTGGGCGCGTTCAGTTGCTCTAGGGTCAAAATTTTCGATGGAATGGTTCGCAGTACTGCACCCGCACCGCGGTTGTGATTGAAGGCGTTGACGCGAAAGCGGGCTAAGCCATCAATCTCAAACGAAAAATCCACCTCATAAAACTCTTCGTACTGCTTGCGCTGCGTGTCGTTCATGATGTCATAAATCATGGCATGGATCTGTTTGTGCTCCAGTGGCTCGACATTGATGCGGCGCACATCGCCATGCACCCGAATCATGGGCGGTAGGCCAGCAGAGAGATGCAGATCGGAAGCTTTATTTTTGACTGAAAAAGCCAGAAGTTGAGTAATATCCATAGGGTTTGCCCAAGGGGGTATTTGTTTGTCTTTGTTTATCTCTAGGAGCTGTCATGAGCGGCCAGATTGCCAACAATATAGCGCACATCCATCGCGAAATCGCGAATTGCTGCGCCCTTTTTGGGCGCGATCCTAGCCAAGTGTTGCTACTGGCAGTTTCCAAGACCGTCCATGTTGCGGGCGTGTTGGATGCGGTTGCTGCCGGGGTGCGTAGTTTTGGGGAAAATTATGTCCAAGAAGGCGTAGAGAAGATGTTGACTCTGCGCGAACTCGAGCCTGGTATCAGTGGGTCATTGCAATGGCATTTGATAGGGCCGTTGCAAAGCAATAAAACTCGCGTAGTGGCAGAACATTTTGATTGGGTACATACGATTGATCGCGTGAAAATTGCACAGCGTTTGAGTGAGCAGCGGCCTGTGAATTTGCGCCCCCTGCAAGTGCTTTTACAAATCAATGTGGATGGCTCGACGCATAAATCCGGTATTGCACCGAGCGATGCTTTGGATTTGGCGCTAGCCGTTAGCGCTTTGCCACAATTGCGTTTGCGTGGTTTGATGAGCATGCCTGACCCACAAGCCGACGCGAAAAAAACGCAGGAGCTATATAGTCAGGTACGCGAATTGATGGGGCGTATCAATCAGCACCCCCACTTTGCGCGTGAGCCTTTAGATACCCTGTCGATGGGCATGAGTGGCGATATGTGCGAGGCGATTGCAGCCGGTGCGACTATGGTGCGTATTGGGCGCGGGGTTTTCGGTATACGCCCAGTGCAAGGCTAAGCCAAGTAAGGACAGGCGTGAGGGCATGAAAAAAGCCTAACACCTTGTGAGCGTTAGGCTTTTCGATATAAATTGGTGCGGCTGGCAGGAATCGAACCCACGACCCCTTGGTTCGTAGCCAAGTACTCTATCCAGCTGAGCTACAGCCGCGAAGCTCGCAATTATATAGACAATTTTCCACACACCGACAGAAAATTCGTTTCTTTTTGAATAAAAACCTAATTTCCCTATACCCAGCAAGCGTTTAAAGCTATCTCTAAGATAGCAAAAACCGCTGGCGTGTTGGTGTTTTGTGTTGTGTGTTGTGCGCCGCGGTACATGGCATTGGGGCATCGTGGTTCGCAGTAAGAAAAACAAGGCAGTGGCGCCAGGGCGCCGCTGGGGTGGGTTTGGTTCGGGGGTG
>CAZSPW010000027.1:0-19799 GCA_964608575.1 uncultured Burkholderiaceae bacterium
GACAAAATGGGGCTGCCGCCTGTGGTGATGGATGCCGATGCACGCAACCGTAGCCATATGGCCACTTTGGTGCAGGCTTTGATTTTTGGTCTAGACCCGATGGCGGGGGTTTAAATAGCCAAGCGCTACAGCTTGTGCGCTGCCGCTGGTCTTGTTTTAATAAAGCCTATTTTTACAGTGTTTTAGGGGTTTTATGCCGCCAAATCTGCCTGGGTAGCTCACTTTTCAATAGTGTTTTCCATCATGTTTTGCTGCCTACTGGCCACCCAAGCCGTGCCGCCCAAACACAGTGCAAAAATCACATACACCAGCGCCAGTAGGATTTGGCTATCGACGCGCAAAGCTGCCACTGCGCTATAGCTCAACAGCGAAGTCAGCATAAACGCTATGCCGCCGACTAAGCCGCCAGACAAGCCCGCAAATTGCGGGAACATGCCCAAACATTCGGTGAAGTAAATATTAAAGGCCATACCACAACTGGCGTGCACGATAAAGGCAAAAGCCAGCAGGGTGTAGAGATTGGCGTATTGCAGCGATACCAGCAGCATCACGCCCGCAGCTAGCAGCATCGTGCCAAAGGCGCGGCGGTGCTTGCTCAGCAAAGCGGTGGACAATTGCCAACGCGCGGCAAAACCGCCTGCCATCCAGGCCAAGCCCATCAGCAGTGCCGACCAGCCAGTGACTTCTGGGCTGTAGCCATAGCGGCGCTCGATCAAAAAAGGCGCGACCATGCTGAACGCTAAAGTGGCGCTATAGGGCAGCGCAATATTGAGTAAGCCCCAGTTAAAGCGGCTCTGCGCCAGCATATAGCGGTAACGGCTGGCAATATCGGCCAACACAAAACTCTGGCGCTGCGCCAGTGTTTCGCCACCGCGCCACAGCTCTAAGGCTAGGGCTAGCCAAGCATATAGGGCTAGAAAAATAAAATTCGCCTGCCAGCCAAAGTGGATGTGCAAATAGCCGCCAATAAAAGGCGCGACGATGGGGCCGAGCGACCAAATAATGGTGAAGCTACTCAAATACCCACGCAATTGTTCGCCGCTGAATAAATCGACAAAAAAAGTCCGCTTGGCTACCGCCACCACTGCGGCCATCAAGCCCTGCACCAGACGCAGGCCATGCAGCGCCGCCACGCTATCAACAAAGGCAATCATCAGGCTAGACAAGCCGAAAAGAAATAGCGCCACCGCGCCTATCTTCCAGCGGCCAAAACTGTCTAAAAAATTCCCTACGACAAACTGCCCCAAGGCATAGCCGATGAGAAAAATCGTCAGACTGAACTGAATCTGCGTGGTGCTGGTCTGCAGCGCCTCGGCCATGGCGGGCAGGGAGGGCAGGTAAATATCAGTACCCAAGCCCGATAGCGGCATGAGGAAAAAGGCCAGTAAGACACCAAACTGGGTATCTTTGGGTTGCAGGGTGCGCATGGGGAGTCGGGTAGAGGGCAGTGTAGGGAGTGGGGTTCTTAATGACCTCTTAGTCATTTATTGTAAAAACCTGCTGTGGTTTTTGTGTGCACTGCACAAAAACTCCAACAAACTCAGGGGATAAAGAATGAACTGCTAACTACTTCGGCCAATTTCACTTAAGACGCTGATATTTTTCACAAAATTTCGCTATTGTCCTACAGACTATAGCGGCGCAATTTTGTATATTCCTTGGCCTGAAAACCCTAAAACAGCGTCTCAAGGCGGCTGGCGAGGCAGGCAGCAAGGCCGCCCGCCCCAGCCTGTGCTTGAACCCTTGCGGCGCGCTATATGACAAGGAGCCTGAACTGATGACGATTGCACATAACCGTTTTATCGATCCTGAAGAACAAGACCAAGGGCCACGCAGCGAGCTGCACAATATCCCAGAGTTTTTTGTTGATGTCGTCGGCGATATTCAATGGCGTCCAGGTGACGGCATGCTGCAAGCCATACCGAAGGTGCGTGCGGGTGTGAATGAAGCCATAGGCAGCTGGGCGCTGAGCTGGCAAGACGGCGCAGACTCGGTGGTTGTTACCCTGTCCAAGCCAGAGTTCGATTTATACCTAGAGCGCGGTGATTTGCGCCGCGTTGAGGTTTGATGCCTGCGCTTTCGCCTCTTTTTGCCTTTCGCCTTGGCCTAGAGCTTGGCTGTGATACCTGAAACAAAGCCCCGCATGGCGGGGCTTTGTTTTGCTGGTGAGTTGGCAAAGGTTTTATGCAAAATCCTCGCCGCAAAAATCATCCAAAACCGCGCCTTTGCTGGCGCTGGCGGCATTTTTAGCAAACTTGGCTTGCACGCCACGCACATAACGCGGGGCAGGTTTAACCCAGGCGGCGCGGCGTTTGGCCAGCTCTTCTTCGCTCACATGCAGCTCCAGCAATAATTGTTTGGCGTCTATGGTGATGCTGTCACCTTCTTGCACTAAGGCAATCGTGCCGCCGGCATAGGCCTCGGGTGCCACATGGCCAACTACCATGCCCCAAGTGCCGCCTGAAAAACGCCCATCGGTAATCAAGCCCACGGTTTCGCCCAAACCCTTACCAATCAGCGCGCCAGTGGGCGCTAACATCTCAGGCATACCAGGGCCGCCTTTGGGGCCAAGATAGCGCAGCACCATGACATCGCCGTGGGTGATGCGGCCATCCAAAATGGCTTGCAGGGCAGATTGTTCGTCGTCAAACACCCGTGCAGGGCCGGTGATAACGGGGTTTTTCAAGCCTGTGATTTTGGCTACGCAGCCTTCGGGGCTGAGGTTGCCTTTCAAAATTGCCAAATGGCCTTCTTGGTAGAGTGGCTGGTCTATGGGGCGGATCACATCTTGCCCAGCAGGGGGCGTGGCGGGTACATCTTTTAGCACTTCGGCCACGGTTTTGCCGGTGATGGTCAGGCAATCGCCGTGTAGCAGGCCTGCTTCCAGCAGCATTTTCATGACTTGCGGAATGCCGCCGGCGCGGTGCAAATCTACGGCCAAGTATTTGCCACTAGGCTTCAAATCGCAGAACACAGGGATTTTTTTGCGCATGCGTTCAAAGTCTTGGATATCCCATTCCACACCTGCGGCGTGGGCGATAGCCAAAAAGTGCAACACGGCATTGGTGGAGCCGCCTGTGGCCATGATCACGGCTACCGCATTTTCGATCGATTTGCGCGTGACCAAATCGGTGGGGCGGATATTGCGTTTGATGGCCTCAATCACCGCTTTACCCGATTCGTAGGCGCTGTTTTGTTTTTCGTCGTGTGGGTTCGCCATGGTGGACGAATAGGGCAGCGATACGCCCAGCGCCTCAAAAGCCGAGGACATGGTGTTGGCCGTGTACATACCGCCGCAAGAGCCTGTGCCCGGGATGGCGCGCTGCTCGATTTGCTTTAAATCTTCATCGCTCAATTGTCCCGCTGCGTTTTGCCCCACGGCTTCAAATACGCTGACGATATTGAGTTTTTCACCTTTGTATTCGCCCGGCAAAATGGTGCCGCCATAGACATAAATGCTGGGCACATTGGCGCGCAGCATACCCATCAGGCCGCCAGGCATATTTTTGTCGCAGCCGCCCACTACCACCACGCCGTCCATCCACTGGCCCTGCACGCAGGTTTCCACGCAATCGGCAATGACTTCACGGCTGACTAGGCTGTACTTCATGCCTTCGGTGCCCATCGCCATGCCGTCAGAAATGGTGGGCGTGCCAAAGACCTGTGCGTTGCCGCCCGCGTCTTTAATACCTTGTATGGCTGCGTCGGCCAATTTTTGCAAGCCGCTATTGCAAGGCGTGATAGTGCTGTGGCCATTGGCCACGCCTATCATGGGCTTGTCAAAATCTTCCTCTTTATAGCCCATGCCGTAGAACATGCTGCGGTTGGGCGCGCGCGATTTACCTTGGGTGATGTGGGCGGAACGCTCATTCAATGGGCGTTTGGAAGCATCTTGACTCATAGTGAACTGCCTAGGGCGTAAGGGTGAAGAAAAACAGAAGCCTGCATTTTATGCCCAGGCGCAAATCCTTGAGTTGATGAAAATCAGCACAAAATCTAGGTTTTGCTCCGATAAATCTGCCTGAGTAGTTATCAAAAAGATAGCGCAAGCCAACAGTCGGAAAAAGGCCTAAGGCTACAATTGCAGCCTATGAATCTGACCCTCGCTCTCTCTAAAGGCCGTATTTTTGATGAAACCATGCCGCTTTTGCGTGCGGCGGGCATCGAGGTGCTGGACGACCCCGAAAAAACGCGCAAGCTGATTTTGGATACCAATCAGCCTGGCGTGCGCGTGGTCATGGTGCGCGCCAGCGATGTGCCGACCTATGTGCAATATGGCGGCGCGGATTTAGGGGTGGTAGGCAAAGACACCTTGCTAGAAAGTGGCACGCATGGGCTTTATCAACCGCTGGATTTGCATATTGCCAAATGCCGCGTGAGTGTCGCTGTACGCCAAGATTTTGACTACGCAGGCACGGTCAAAAGCGGCGCACGCTTGCGGGTGGCGACTAAATATGTGCAAATTGCGCGCAACTTTTTTGCGGAAAAAGGCGTGCATGTGGACATCATCAAACTCTACGGCAGTATGGAGCTAGCGCCGCTAACAGGCTTGGCCGATGCCATTGTGGATTTGGTCTCCACGGGCAATACGCTCAAGGCCAATCATTTGGTGGAGGTCGAGCGCATCATGGACATCAGCTCGCAGTTGGTGGTTAATCAGGCCAGTTTGAAGCTCAAACACGCGGTTATGGCGCCGCTATTGGCGCAGTTCGCCGCAGGGGTACAGCCCTAAGCACTGGCGCTGGCATGGCCTCCCTTTTCTTGGGCGGAGGAAATAAAAAAACCACCTTGCGGTGGTTTTTTTTGGGTCTTTTAGGGCTTTTAGCCCGTTAAAGCTGCCTGGGTAGCTCCTAAATTTATAGTTTAAATAGGGGATTTCAGGCCTTGGATGATGGTGTCCATGGCTTTCTTCGGGTCGGTAAACGGTGGCTTTAAACCCATCTTGCGCTGTGGATCCCACCAACCGGCGCGGTAGATGATGCGGTGGTGGCTGAATTCCAAAAAGCCTTCCTTGCCGTTGTAACGCCCCATGCCTGATGCGCCGACACCGCCAAAAGGTGCGTCATTCATGGCCGCGTGCATCAAGACATCGTTGACCACTACGCCGCCTGAGAGCGTGTTTTGCAGCACGAATTCTTCTTCTGCCTTGTCTTTGCCAAAGTAGTACAGCGCCAGCGGGTAGTCACCTTGCTGGATGGTGGCTACGACTTCTTTGATGTCTTTGTAGCTGCGGATCAAGGCAGCGGCACCGAAAATCTCTTCCTTGCAAATCAAGGCGTCTTGTGGTGGATTGATCACCAGGCGCATAGGGCGACGGCGGTTTTCCAAATCCAAGGGCGCGTCAGCCGCCATCCACTCGACACGGGCGCCTTTATCGGCCGCGTCTTGCACATAGCTTTCTACGCGCTTTAAATGGCGCTCGCTGATAGCTGGGGTCAGGCTGCTGTTATGTGTAACTGGACCGGAGCCATAGATTTCTGCATATACGGCCTTGAAGCGCGTCACGAATTCTTCCAATTTCGATTCATGTACATAAATCGTATCGGGCGAGACGCAAATCTGGCCGTTGTTCTGGCCTTTGCCCGTCACCAGGTTGTACATATCTTTTTCTAAATTGGCGCTGATACCAAAAATCGTCGGCGATTTGCCGCCTAGCTCCAGCGTCAGTGGCACCAGATTCTCCGCTGCGGCGCGCATGATGTGCTTGGCAATGCTGCCGCCGCCGGTGTAAACCAAATGATCAAAGGGCAGGGCGGTAAATTGTTGTGATACATCCATGTCGCCAGTGACCAAACTCACTTCCATGGGGTCAAAGTACTCGGGCAAGCGTTTTTGCAGCCACTCGCCCATATGGGGCGATAAATCTGAAGGCTTGATCATGGCGCGGTTGCCTGCCGCCAAAACCCCAGCCAGTGGCGCAAAGACGGTGAACAAAGAGGCATTCCAAGTCCCGGCAATGCCGATCACGCCCTTGGGTTGGTAGCGCACTTCGGTGCTGCCGCCAAATAGATTAAAAGGCAAGGCCGTGGCGCGTTTGCTCGGCTTCATCCATTTAGCCAGATTTTTTTTGTTGTATTTCAGGGCAGCGACCGAGCCGTGGCCGTCGAGCTGCAAACCGATCACGGGCGGGCGGCCGCCAAAGTCTTTGCTGCTAGCTTCGGTGAATTCGTCCACATGATTGATAAACAAATTCATGGCGCGTTGCAGGCGGTCTTGGCGCGTTGCTGCGCTAACGGGGCCTTCGGCGCGTTGAATTTTTTTTATGGCGCTGAGTTGCGCCAGCATTTGCTCTGCGCTGGGATTGTGCGGCAAGCGATTTGACATGGGGTAAGTCTCCTGAGTTTCATCTTCTAGCCTTTAGACTCAAGCTAGATCCGGCGCATTGTAGTAGGTCAAGGGCAATTCCCCTGTAGCCCATTACGGCAAATGGTTGGCGAGGCCGCGCACCAGTCTTGGCACCAGTAAGATGCGGTTTTGGCGGTTACTCATGCAACAACAAACATCATCAAAAGTTGAAGAACATTGGCGCGGGCCGGTTTGGGCACTGCCCGTATTGCTGGCATTGCTGAGCATGCTCGGTCCATTTTCTATTGATACATATATCCCAGCATTCTCGGCTATCGCGCAAAGCTTAGGCGCCGATGCCGTGAGCATGCAGCAAACGCTGTCGGCGTATTTGCTGGGCTTTGCCATCATGAATTTGTTTCATGGTGCCTTGGCCGATAGTTTTGGCCGCCGCCCCGTGGTGTTATGGACGATAGCCGTTTTTACCTTAGCCTCGGTTGGCTGTGCGTTTTCGCAAAGCGTGATGGATTTGATTTTTTACCGCTTTGTGCAAGGGCTATCGGCTGGCGGCGGCATGGTGGTTTCGCGTGCGGTGATTCGCGATTTGTTTGAACCCGCGCAAGCGCAAAAAGTCATGAGCCAAGTGACGATTTATTTTGGCGTTGCACCAGCGATTGCGCCCATCGTCGGCGGTTTTTTGCTGGGCCACGCCAGCTGGCACGGCATTTTCTGGTTTTTGGCGGCCATGGGTGTTTTGATTGGTCTGGCCAATTGGAAAATGCTGCCCGAGACCCTACACCCAGACAATAAGCAGCCTTTCAGTGTGCGGCATTTGATGCGGGGCTATAAAGAGCTGGGTTTGTCTCCGCATTTTCTGCTGCTCTGCGTAGCCAGCGGTATTCCCTTCAACGGGATGTTTTTGTATTTGCTGTCAGCGCCTGAGTTTTTGGGCACGCATTTAAAGCTGCAACCTGGCGAGTTTTTCTGGTTTTTCCTAGCCACCATCAGTGGCATCATGGGCGGGGCTTTTGTCAGTGGGCGGTTGGCGGGCAAAATTGCACCGCGCCATCAAATTCGCCACGGCTTTGTCATCATGCTATTGGTGGCAGTGGTCAATTTGATTTTGAATTTTTTGATTCCTGCGCATGTCAGTTGGGCCTTGATTCCTATAGGGATTTTTGCTTTTGGCTGGTCGCTCATGGTGCCTGTAGTCACGCTATTGGTGCTGGATTTATTTCCTGAACGGCGCGGCATGGCTTCGTCGTTGCAAGCGGCTATCGGTTCGGCGGCTAATGGTGTAGTCGCTGGTGCCTTAGCACCTTTGGTAATGCACAGCACGCGCTGGCTGGCTTTGGCTTCATTGGCTTTGATGCTGGTTGGCCTAGGAGCCTGGTTGTTGATTTTGAAACGCTGGCCCGATACTGGGCGTTTGCCCAAAAACATGGGTATTTAAGGCGGGGCTTTGTGCTTGCGGCCAAATGCAGTAGATGACCTTGGTGTACTGCGCCTAAACTTTACTTTATTCCAACCGCTTTGAAATTTTTGCTATGACGACAGAGAATAAGCCGACCAACCAACACGCGGCAGAGCGCAAAGGCCCATTGGCGGGTGTGCGCGTGGTGGAGTTTGCAGGCATAGGCCCAGGCCCCTTTGCTGCGATGCTGCTGGCCGATATGGGCGCAGATGTGATCACGATCGAAACGCCCAGTAAAGGCGTGGTGGGGCAGCGCAATCCCATCAACCGTGGCAAACGCTCAGTGGCGCTGAATTTGAAGAAAAAGGGCGATTGGCAAGCAGCTTTTGCCTTGGCAAGCCGCGCTGATGTCGTCATCGAAGGCTATCGCCCAGGCGTGATGGAGCGCCTGGGTTTAGGCCCTGAGCAACTGCATCAAGCCAATCCCAAAATCGTGTTTGGCCGCATGACGGGCTGGGGGCAAACCGGCCCTATGGCCAAAATGGCAGGGCATGACATCAACTATGTAGCGCTTAGTGGCGCCTTGGCGCTGGCCACGCGCCCAGGGCAAGCCCCAGTGATCCCGCCGACTATTGTGGGCGATATCGGCGGCGCGCTGTATCTGGCTTTTGGTGTGGTTTGCGCCCTTTTTGAATGCACCAAAAGTGGCATGGGGCAGGTGATAGATGCCGCCATCGTTGATAGTGTTGCCCATATGCAAAGCCTGGTGCACGCTTTCCGCGCCATGGGTTTGTGGAACGATGCGCCCAGCCAAAACTTTTTCGCTAATACCTCGCATTTCTACGAGACTTTTGTCTGCGCTGATGGCAAATACTTGGCCGTGGGTGCGATTGAAACACCATTTTATTTAGAGCTGATTACCAAGCTGGATTTGTTCGAAGAGCTGGTGGCTAGCCAGCACCGCCCCGAAGAGTGGCCAGAGCTGAAAAAAATCGTGGCCGCCCGTATTGCTGAGCACAGCCAAGCGCACTGGATGGAAGTGTTTGCAGGCTCAGACGCTTGCGCCGTGCCTGTGTTGGATTATCAAGCTGCTGCCGCGCATCCGCATCATCAGGCACGCGGCACTTTTGTTGAGGTCAATGGCTTTGTGCAAGCCGCGCCTGCACCGCGCTTTTCGCGTAGCGCCACCCGCGCCCCATCAGCAGGGGCTTATCTGGGCGAACACACTGCTGAAGTCTTGGCCGAGCTGCAAGGGCAGCAAAGCCCAACTGCAGCCGCAGCTTAAATGGCCAAGCCTCGCCGCCGCCCTTTTGTCTTGGCATGCACGATGGCTGCGCTGGGGGCAGCCACTAGCGCATGGTCGGCTCCGCATGCAGCGGCACCAGCTCCCCCAGTGCCAGCCTCTCAGCTTGCGCCTGTGCGCCCCGCTTTCGCCCAGGCTGGCACTTGGCATTACCGTGTCAGCACGGCCTACTTTGCTGGCAGCATTGCGCGCGCGCAAATGCAGTTTCAGCCTAGGCCAGCGCAAGCTTATAGTGCCAGTTTGGCGGTTAGCGTTGCCGGACAAAATCTGCTGCAAATGCAAACCCTAGGCACACGCGCAGGCGCAGGGCAAGCCGCTTATTTACTGCCCAGCAGTTTTACCGAGCGCGTGATGGGGGCGCGCAAAGAGGTGCGGCAAGAAAAAGGCCAGGCATTTTTCCCAGAACGAAATTTGCGCTTCGCCTTGCCTGCGCAGGCCACTGATAGTGTCAGTATTCATTACCAACTGCAGCAGTGGTTAGCCAGCGGTGCCTTGCCTGCCAAGGCGGGGGCTTATCGCGATGTGTGGCTGATGCGGCCTGAGGGCATTTTTCACTGGCGTTATGCCGTTCAAGGTATGCAAATCTTGGATATAGAGGGGCTAGGCAAAGTGCCTGCCCTGCATCTGGTGCCTCAGCCTTTGGGTAAAGGCACGGCAAAGTCTGAATTGTGGTTTGCTCCAAGCTTGGGCTGGGCACCGGTGCGCATCAGAATGCAATTGCTAGACAAAACTTGGGTAGAGATGAATTGGCTAGAAACAGGCAAGTGATCATTTAAATTTGATAGCTGCCCAGGCAGTAATGGCGACCTAAAAGCCATAAAACATATTTAAAAATAGGCTTGATGTTGCGTGCTTAGCGTTTCAAACCCAAGATGCGCTCTTTCATTTCTTGTTCTGCAGGGCGTTTACCAATAAAGATGCGCAACACGGCGGCGTAAAAATCTGCCCCAGCTATTGCCTGCCCTGCTGTTTTGCCATTCACACTGATGACTAGACCTTGTTCAGGCACAAAATCCATATTGATGATATCGCCTGATTTGACTCGCCCTAGGCTATCGATGGTGGCGGCAAAGGCTTGTGTGCGCGCTGCCAAAGCTGCCTGTTGCTCTGGGCTATGGTTTTTTTCTATGCCACGCACCAAGGCTTTTTTAAACTCTTTGCCAGCTACGCCATAGTTCATGCGGATTTGGATCCGTTTGGCCCCTGGCATCTGGAGAATCGTTTCTGGGTCATGCGACAGTTCGGGCAAATACAGAGCCGTAGCAAACACCCGCATAAAAATAACAGGCACGCTGCGACCGCCTACGCCATTGAGCTGCAGCTCCTGCTGGCCTAGGGTGATGGTGTTGTCAAACTGGTGGCCGTAAAACGGTGTTTTCGGCGTTGCGGCGCTGGCACTCAATGCCCAGCATAAAACCAGGGCGCAGACGCTGCGCTGCAATAAACTCAGTACGCTTGCAGTAGCCATGATTGCCTCCTTAGCCGGCTTGTTCTTGCCCTTGCGGGTCGGGGTCAAAGCTGGCATCTGGGGGTAAATCCAGACGCAGACCAGACAGCAGCAAGGAGCGCCCGCGCTCTATACCAACGCGCCGCTCTCCTAGGCGTGGGGTATGGATGGCAGGCTTTGCATGGCTAGCACGGTGTTGGCCGTCTTGGTCTGCAGAGGTATCTGCATGCGCTATCGCTGGGTCAAATTGAGCACAACCATAGCCTTGCGGCGGCAAGTGCTCAGATTCTGCGCTGCGCACCGATTGGCGCAAATAGCGACTGCCGCCACGATGTTCGCGTTTGGGCAGGTAGCGCGCCAGCTCGGTTAATGCCATTTCGTACACCCCGCGCTTGAACTCCACCACCACTTCTAGGGGCACCCAATAATCATTCCAGCGCCAAGCGTCGAACTCGGGCTTTTCGGTGGCCCGTAGGTTTAAATCCCAGTCATTGCCAATGAGCTGAAGCAAAAACCAAATTTGCTTTTGGCCTTTATAAAAGCCTCTGGATTCGCGCCGAATAAATCGGTCTGGCACTTCATAGCGCAACCAGTTGCGGGTACGGGCAACAATCCGCACATGTTCAGGCTTTAAGCCCACCTCTTCATGCAGCTCGCGGAACATGGCTTGTTCGGGATTTTCACCCCTATCAATACCGCCCTGCGGAAACTGCCACGAATGGGTGCGGATACGCTTGCCCCAAAATACCTGATTTCTCTGGTTGAGCAGGATAATGCCGACATTCGGCCTGAAGCCGTCGCGGTCGAGCATAATCAAACCTCAAAATTTTTAAAAACTGGCACGATTATGCAGGCGAAACCCGCTGGCAACAAGCTGCCCCTCATCAAGTCCGTATAAATCCTCATGAAAGCCTCGCAATTTCTGATTTCCACGCTCAAAGAAGCGCCCGCTGATGCGGAAGTCGTCAGCCACCAATTGATGACCCGTGCAGGCATGATCAAAAAATTAGGCGCTGGCATCTACAACTACATGCCGCTGGGGCTGCGCGTGATTCGCAAGGTCGAAGCCATCATCCGCGAAGAAATGAACAAGGCCGGCGCGATAGAGCTGACCATGCCCGTGGTGCAACCGGCCGAGCTGTGGCAAGAGACGGCTCGCTTTGAAAAAATGGGGCCTGAGCTGCTGCGCATACAAGACCGGCATGGGCGCGACTTCATCATCCAGCCCACCAGTGAAGAAGTGGTCACTGACATCGCGCGGCAAGAGTTCAAAAGCTATAAACAGCTGCCGAAAAATCTGTATCAAATCCAAACCAAATTTCGTGACGAACGCCGCCCGCGTTTTGGCCTGATGCGCGGGCGCGAATTCATCATGAAAGACGCTTACAGTTTTGATAAAGACGCAGCCAGCGCCAAAGCCAGTTATCAAAATATGGCGGCGGCTTACCGCAAAATCTTTGATCGTTTTGGCCTGCGCTACCGCGCCGTTGCTGCCGATAGCGGCGCCATAGGTGGCGATTTGAGCGAAGAATTCCAAGTCATCGCCGCTACGGGTGAAGATGCCATCATCTATTGCCCGCAAAGTGATTACGCCGCCAATATCGAAAAAGCGGAAGCGCTGGCACCCACGCACAGCCGCCCAGCGCCTGCGCAAGCCATGCAAAAAGTGGCCACACCAGGCAAAACCACTTGTGCGGATGTGGCTGAGTTTTTGGGCATTGCCCTGCAGCGCATGGTCAAATCTGTGGTGATTGCCACTGATAGCCGCAACGAAAAAGGCGAAGTCGTCAAAACCCAGCTGCATTTGCTGCTGCTGCGCGGCGATCACGAGGTCAATGAAGTCAAAGTCGGCAAGCTAGCGGGTTTAGCCGATTGGCGTTTAGCCAGCAGCGCGGAAATTGAAGCGCATTTTGGCTGCAAACCTGGCTATCTAGGCCCCGTGGGCGCACCACAGCCGCTATCTATCATTGCCGACCGCGAAGTGGCACTGATGGCCGATTTTGTCTGCGGTGCCAACGAAGTGGACGCCCACCTGCAAGGCGTAAACTGGGGGCGCGATTTGTCCGAGCCGCAATTGGTAGCCGACATCCGCAATGTGGTCGAAGGCGACCTATCGCCTTGCGGCAGGGGCAAACTGGCCATTGAGCGCGGCATCGAGATTGGCCATGTGTTTTATCTGGGGCAGAAATATTCCAAAACCATGAACGCCACTTTCTTGGATACCGACGGCAAACCCAAACCTTTTGAGATGGGCTGCTACGGCATAGGTGTCACGCGTCTGCCCGCCGCCGCCATTGAGCAAAACCACGATGCCAAAGGCATCATCTGGCCAGACGCGATTGCGCCTTTCACGGCAGTGATTTGCCCCGTCGGTGCAGACCGCAGCCCCGCCGTCCAAGAAGCGGCTGAAACCCTATATGCCCAACTCTTGAGCGCAGGCGTGGATGTGATTTTGGACGACCGCGGCGAGCGCCCAGGCGCCATGTTTGCCGATTGGGAACTGATAGGCGTGCCGCACCGCATCACCATAGGCGACAAATCGCTCAAAGACGGCCAGGTGGAATACCAACACCGCCGTGCTGAAGCCGCTGAGCGCGTGGCATTGGCTGCGATTTTTCCATTCATGGAACAAAAACTCGGTCTTAAATCTTGATTTTGAGTATCTTTTTGCTGTTTAAGGCCGTCAAAACTGCCTGAGCAGCTATCTTTTTATTTAATTCATTTTTTCATTTTTGGAACAATCCATCATGGCTAGCAATACCCCTCGCCCCTTCAAAGTCCTCGGCATCCAACAAATCGCCATCGGCGGCTTGGATAAAAAGCGCCTGCAAAAACTCTGGATCGACATACTCGGCCTGGAACTGACGGGGACTTTTCAGTCTGAACGCGAAAATGTGGACGAAGACATTGCCGCCATAGGCGTGGGCCCTTTCAAGGTCGAAGTCGATCTGATGCAACCCATGGACCCCGAGAAAAAACCCGCAGTCCACGCCACGCCGCTGAACCACATCGGCCTGTGGATAGACGACCTGCCCAAAGCCGTGGAATGGATGACGGCGCAAGGCGTGCGCTTTGCCCCAGGCGGCATCCGCGCCGGCGCGGCAGGTTTTGATATTTGCTTTTTGCACCCTAAAGCCAATGAGGAATTTCCTATTGCGGGCGAAGGCGTGCTGATCGAGCTGGTGCAAGCGCCCGCCGAAGTGGTAGCGGCTTTTGCTAAATTGGCGGCGGCGCCGGTTTAAGCCCCTGTCCGGGCTTCATTCCAGAACCCATCCACGCCTCCTTAGGCTGGCTGGGTTTTTCTTTAGCCCACTGCCAGCTTCGCCGCCTGTGGCCACATAAAGCTAGGCATAGGCTCGCGCAAACGCCAAGTAATGCTCATAGGTTGCGAACCCGTATGGCTGAGGTAATCGACTTCGCCAAAATTGACGAAACCCATGGTGCGCCCATAGGTGTCTTTATTGGCTTCGCGCACGAAGAGGAATAGGCGTTTGCCTATTGCTTGCTGCTCGACATACTCGCGCCCACGGCCGCGGTCTGGGCGACTGGCATTTTGCGACTGCCAATGAAACAGACTCTCGCTGATCGCATAGTCGTGGTATTGGGTCGTGGGTGAAAAATGCCCGGCACTTTTATCCAGGGTGACGAATAGCAACTCGGTATTGCTCTGCGCCAGGCGGAACACCCCTTCGCGTGAGCTGGGCTGCTGCGCAAAGTCGCTGGCGCCAAAAGCCACCAAGACCTGTTCGCGGCTATAGCGTGCATGCAAAAGCAAAGGCAGTTCTGGGCTGTCCTTTAGAACTGGGTGCGCATGCTTGATTTGCCCCAAAAGCAGCTGCAATACGCTAATGAGCTCTGCCTGCAGCTGAGGGTGGCGCAACGCCAAGAGGCTAGCCTGCACATCGGCAAAGCCCAGACCTAGGCCAGGCTCTTGCCAAAAGTCGTAATGGCACATCAGCGCCAGCCTAGGGTCGGCCTGTTCGCGTAAATGAAAATTGCGCTGCGCCAAATCTAGCAAAAACTGCAGATAGTTTTCGGCGTCGCAGCCGATCAAACGCGCCGTGATCGCGCGCTCATAGACCTTCAACAGACTGGCATTACCCTGGGGCTCTTCTATGCGCGAGCTGGCTTCTTGCAGCAAACTCGTCCACAAACCGCGCTTGTAGATCTCTTGCAGCGAAATCTGCGGGTGCAGGCGCAGAAAGTTCTCCAGCGTCAGCGCCATTTCGGTCTGCTGCGGAAACTGCCTGATCCATTGCAGCAAGCGCGGTCGCGTCAAAATGGCGGCGCGGATATTGCGCAATATCTCCTCTTCCGTGCGTTTACTCAGCTCTATGCGACAGCCCAAAGGCGCATGCGGAAAGCCCTGTTTGATTTCGGTCTCTATGCTGCGATCGCCCTTGCCTATCAGCGCACGGAATTTGCTCGCAAAATCGTATTCCGCATGCGCGTTGCCGACAAAATCCAGCACCGTACAAGCTTCTTTGTCCTGCGCCAAGCGCAGACCACGACCTAGCTGCTGCAAGAAAATAGTCAGACTCTCCGTTGGGCGCAGAAATAGCAGGGTGTCCACCTCTGGGATATCTACCCCTTCGTTGAAGATATCGACCACGCACAGCACCTTGGTCTCTCCGCTGCGCAAAGCCTGCTGCTTTTGCCTGCGCTCTTGGCTGTTATCGCTAGTGAGCACATCGGCAGCAATGCCATGGAGGACAAACTGTTTGCACATGTATTGCGCATGGTCTTTGCTCACGCAAAAGGCCAAAGCCTTCATGCGCCCCATATCGCTGATCAGCTCTTGCATGCTTTGCAAAATCCGCCGTGAACGCTGCTCGTTCTGGGTATAAAGCCCACTGAGTTGCGCAATGTCGTAACGGCCGCGTTGCCACGCGATATGGCGCAAATCGGTGTCGTCATCGATGCCAAAATACTGAAAAGGCGTGAGCAAGCGGCGGTTAATAGCCTCGGGCAAGCGAATCTCGGCCGCAACCACCCCATCAAAATCCGCCAGAATATCGCTGCCATCGTGGCGTTCAGGTGTTGCCGTTAAGCCCAACAGCACGCTAGGCTGAAAATAGCCCAGCAAAGCACGGTAGGAATGCGCTGCGATATGGTGCACTTCATCGATAACGATGTAGTCATAAAAATCGGCTTCCAGACGCAAAGTATCCAGCTGCCGGTTCAGGGTTTGAATCGATGCAAACAATTGCTGGTAATGCTCTGGCTGCTCACCATCGACCCACAGTTGGCCAAAGCTGCTGTTTTTCAAAACCCCGCGGTAGGCACTTTGCGCCTGGCGCAAAATTTCTGCGCGATGCGCGACGAAGAGAAACTTCGCATCCGGCTTAGCCCGTAAGAATTGTGCAAAGTCAAAGGCTGAGATTAGGGTCTTGCCCGTGCCCGTCGCCGCTACTACCAAATTGCGCCTGCGCCCATGCAGCTGCCGCTCTACGCCCAGTTGTTCCAAAATATCTCGCTGATGCGGATAGGGCGTCAAATCAAAGAAATAAGCTGCCCCAGCTTCTGCTGCGCCTCCGCGTGCCAGCTGCAAAGCCGCTTTCAGTTTGGCCTGGCTGGGCGCCTGACCGTCAAAGTCTTCAAAATCATGCGATGCCCAATAGGTTTCAAAAGTGCTGGCCGTTTTTTCGATGATGTGCGGAATTTCTTGCGCGGTAATTTTCAGATTCCACTCTAGGCCGCTGGTCAAAGCCGAATACGACAAATTCGATGAACCAATATAGCCCGTGTGAAAGCCCGTATTGCGGTGGAATAGATAGCTTTTGGCGTGTAGACGCTCGCGCTGCGTGTTGTAGCTGAGCTTGACCTGGGCATGGGGCAGACTGGCTAAGAACTCCACAGCCTTGGCATCAGTCGCGCCCATATAAGACGTGGTAATGACGCGCAGTTGCCTGCCACTGCGGGCGAATTCTTCTAATTCGTGACGAAAAATGCGTATGCCCGCCCATTTGATAAAAGACACCAACCAGTCAATGCGATCGGCCGAAAGGATTTCTCGCTTGAGCTCAGACTCTAAAGAAATGCCGGCATTGCTGCCGCTAAACAGCTCGCTTTGGCTCAAACCCGTCAGCGGCGTAACCCTGGATGCGTAATGCGGCAAGTCGGCGGCAATCGGATTATCCAGAGCATAAAGCGCCGTCAAAATGCGACCTTGCGTAGCTATCAAGTTGTCACTAAAAAAACCCTCATCTTGCGCAATATGGGCTTGCAACCAGGCAATCAGACGGTTGGCGAGCTGAATTTGCTGGCCTACCCGCTCATTCGGCGTAGCTGCGCTGATGGAATCCAAGGCAAAAGCAAACACCCGGCTTAAAAACCGTCCCAGCTGCGTTTGGGCTTCGGTCGCGTCCAGCGCACGCTCGCCGACGTAAAAACGCTGGCGATTCAACTGCCTAGCCAAGACCTCGGTAATCAGCTGTTCATAAAGCCCCAACTGCTGCATGCAGCCTCCCCTTCGTTTTGTGCCTGCATATGCTTTAGCATTCCGCCATTGCTTTGTTTCTCGTTTGATTATGTCCTACACCCACCTCGGCCAATCCAGTGCCTACGCCGACCAATACGACGCTAGCTTATTGCAGCCCATAGCCCGCAGCCTGCAGCGCGCGCATTTGGGTTTAATCGAGGGCAAGCTGCCTTTTTTAGGCGCGGATTTGTGGACGGGCTATGAGGTCAGTTGGCTCAACCCCAAGGGCAAGCCACAGCTGGCGCTGCTGCAGCTGACTGTGCCTTGCGAAACGCCGAATTTGGTCGAGAGCAAATCGCTCAAGCTCTATCTGAATAGCTTTAACCAAAGCCGTTTTGCCAATATGGCTGCTGTGCGTGAGACCATAGCGCGTGATCTCAGCGCCGCCGCTTACGCACACGATGGCAGCGAAAAAAGGCCGCGCATAGGGGTGACTTTGTTGGCTCCCGATGCTTTTGATCAGCAGAGCGTGGCAGAGCTGGACGGGCTGGATTTGGACAGACTGGATATTGAATGCGATACCTATCAGCCGCAAGCGGATTTTTTGCAGGCCGATAGCAAGCAGATGCCGGTGACTGAGGTGTTGACTAGCCGCCTGCTGAAAAGCAATTGCCTGGTAACGGGGCAGCCCGATTGGGGCAGTGTGCAGATTGCTTACACGGGCGCGCCGATAGATCAGGCGGGGCTGCTGCGTTATATCGTGAGTTTTCGCCAGCACCAAGAATTTCACGAGCATTGTGTCGAACGCATGTTTTGCGACATCATGGCGCGTTGCCAGCCTACGCAGTTGACGGTGTATGCCCGTTATACGCGCCGCGGCGGGCTGGATATCAATCCCTATCGCACCAATAGCCCACAGGCTTTGCCTGCCAATATTCGGACGGCAAGGCAATAAAAAGCATAGCTATCAGGGCAATAAATACGCGGCTAAATAAGAAAATGATGATGAAAAATAACACCCAAGCGTTGGTTTTATTGGCGCACGGCTCGCGTGATGCGAGTTGGCGCGCCCCGTTTGAGGCGATTGCCGCGCAGGTGGCTAGCGCCCAGCCTGGGTTGCAGGTGCGTTGTGCGTATTTGCAGTTGTGTCAGCCAGATTTGCCGCAAGTGGTTGCAGATTTGTGCGCTGCGGGCTATCAAAAAATCACCGTAGCGCCTTTGTTTTTGGGGGTAGGCACGCATATGCGCGACGATATTCCAGCTTTACTGGCGGCCGTGCAGTCGCAGCAGCCCGATTGCTGTTTTACTTTATTGCCCACTTTGGGCGAAGATGCGGCGGCGCAAAATTGGATGGCCAATTGGGTGCTGGCGCGGCTGTAAGGCTTGGCGCTATGATGCCCGCATGAATTTACAACAGCTGCGTTTTGTTCAAGAGGCCGTGCGTCGCGGCCTTAACCTTAGCGAAGTGGCCAAGGCCTTGCATACTTCGCAGCCTGGCGTATCCAAAGCCATTTTGGAGCTGGAGCACGAGCTGGGCGTGGATATTTTCTCGCGCCACGGCAAGCGCTTGCGTTCTATCACGCCTGCGGGTGAGCAATTGCTCAAAAGCGTGGAGGTGGTGCTGCGCGAAGTAGGCAATATCAAAAACATTGCGGCCGAACACGCGCGCCAAGGATCGGGCACTTTCAGCATCGCCACCACGCATACCCAAGCGCGCTATGTCCTGCCTGCGCCTATTGCGCGCCTGCGGCAAGATTTTCCGCAACTCTCGATCAGCTTGCACCAGGGGACGCCAGATCAGGTGGCGCATATGTTGTTGGAAGATGTGGCTGAAATCGGTATAGCGACCGAATCTTTGACCAAATATCCAGACTTGGTGACGCTGCCTTGCTATGACTGGCAGCATATGCTCATCATGCCCAAGGGGCACCCCTTGGCGGAGCGCAAAAAGCCCAGCTTGCAAGAGGTAGCGCAGCAGCCCTTGATCACTTATCACCCGACTTTTACTGGGCGCACCCATATTGATCAGGCTTTTGCCGCAGCCCAGCTCAAACCCCATGTGGTGCTCGAAGCGATAGACTCTGATGTCATCAAAACCTATGTGCGCAGCGGCCTAGGTTTAGGCATCATTGCTGAAATGGCAGCTGTGAGCGACTTCCCTGATGGTTTGGTGGCCATTCCCGCAGGGCATTTATTTGGCACTAACACCACCCGTATCGCCTTAAAGCGCGGTGTTTATCTGCGCAATTTTGTGTATGCCTTTGCCCATTACCTTAGCAGCAAATTGACGCAGAGCGCGATAGACAAAGCCATGCGGGCTTAATGCTGCTGGCCGCGCACCACGGCCAAGGCCTGCGGCAGTATCTGAATATGTAACTCGCTTTGCGCGGCTAGGTATTCACCATCCAATAACACGGGCAGGCTTTGCCCTGATGGACTGGCCAGAATGTGTAATCGCTGGCAGCTTTGGATGTGCACCGCAGCTGCGCCTGTGTGCCTGCCGCCAGCCAATAGGCGCGCAAATAAAACCAAAGTGGGCAGCAAGCCCGTATTTTTTGCCAGCACCAATTGCAGTTGGCCATCGTCTATGCGTGCGCTAGGGGCTAAACGCATACCGCTGGCGTAGGTCGGGGTGTTCATGCAGGAAGCCAGTAGTACCTTGGTTTTTTGCGTGGCTTGAGCATCGCAAGCCCAGTCTATGTTATAGCTGCGTAACTGGGCAAACTGCATGAAAGCGGCTGCAGCATATCGGAGCAGACCAGGCAGGATAGCGGGCATTTGAGCCACCCTTGCGCCAGCGGCCGCATCAAAGCCGCAAGCCAAGCTAGAGGCAAAGTACAAAGCCTGTTCTTGGCCTGAGCTCAAGCGCACTTGTCCCACATCCATACGGCTGCAGGGGGCATGCAAAGCCAGCTCCAAGGCTGTGCGC
>CAZSPW010000028.1:0-19460 GCA_964608575.1 uncultured Burkholderiaceae bacterium
TGAATGGGCAAGCCCAACCCTAAATCGGGTTGAACAAGCCTCAAAAATAAAGCGTGTATTTTAAATGAAAGCCCAAAAACTAGATTTATTTTGGCTTATATTGTTTGTGAAATATGCCTAGATAGCTATAAATTTAATAGCTAATAGGCTGAATTTTCAATTGCTTAGGCGCTCAGCAGCTTGGCGATGGTCTTTGATTCCTCAGCATCGGGGCGCGTGAATTGGCTGTCTTGCTTTGGTAATTGGCTGCTACCAAACAAAGAGTGTTGGTGCTCTACTCCTACTGCATGCGGCTGCGCCAGGGTGCTTGTGGGGTGAAAGCTTTGTTCTAGTAGGGGGTTCTCAGATTCTGCGGCCACCTCCTCGCTCACCCATTCAAATGCGCGCAAATGGCTGTTGGTTTCAGCTTTTCGTGCCGCGCGCTTTTGGGCTAGCGTGGCTCTAAGGGTTTCTAGGGTTTTGCCTAGTTCAAGATCGGTGTTCATAGTGCGCCCTCCTCATGCTATGGGTCGACAACTCCATAGTAAATCTGCCTATAGTTTTGTGCGCGGAAGAAATGCACGAAAAATAGAGGCGATCAGAATTGTTTAAAAAATCTTGGGGGAAAGCGTGAATTCGTGCACACTGCAGCGCACGATTAAATCGCGCTATGACTTTTGCGGAATTGAGGTAAAAAATGACCATATGGGGCATATGCTGGGGAGGCTTTTTAGGCTTGCTATTGGCTGTTTGGAGTGGCGCCGTGTCTGTTATGCAGGGCATTTTTTTTGGCTTGCTCTTGGGCTTCGTGTTTGCTTTAACTTTGCGTCGCGCTTTACACCGAGAGTGGCTGCTGTGGCAGCAGCAAGGCTCGGGTGAGGCGCTCAACAAAGAGCTTGATACTGCGCTTGGTATAGCTGCTGCTGCGCATGCGCCTGCTGCGCAACAACAACCTATACCCATGCCGAAAAAACGCCGCTTACTAGCCGCGGGCGTGGATCAATCGACGGGTGCAGTAGATACCCAGGCGCAGCTGGCGGTAACGCAAGCCCGTTTGCCTGAGCCATTAATGGCATCAAAAGGGCATAGCCACACGCCCCAGTCTTCAACACCGCCAAGCGCGTTCCAGCAGGTTTGGGCTGCGGCGCAGAGCTGGTTTACGGGCGGCAATACCGTGGTGCGCTTAGGCTTATTGTTGCTGTTTATCGGTTTGGCTTTTTTGGCCAAATACGCAGCCGAAGCGGGCTTGTTTCCCCCCGCGCTGCGTATGAGTTTGATCGCTCTTGTGGGGCTGGTGTTATTTAGCGCAGGCGGAGTTTTGCGTCGTAAATGGTTGGGGAGCGCTGATGATGCAGTTGCAAAACGCCCCTTGGCTTATGCCCATCTATTGCAGGGGGCGGGCATAGGCGTGCTGTATTTAACCGTATTTGCGGCGATGCGTCTTTACGCCCTGCTGCCTATGGTTTGGGCCTTGTCTTTCTTGGTGGCGATTGCTGCGCTAGCGGCGGTCATAGCCTTGTTGCAAAACACCATGAGCATGGCTTTTATCGGCTTTTTGGGTGGTTTTGCGGCGCCGATTTTAGTCAGCAGCGGCAGCGGCAATTATCAGGCGCTGTTTAGTTACTATTTGCTGCTCGATGTGGCTATTGTTGCTATCGCTTGGCTGCGTGCTTGGCGGCCTTTGAATTTGCTGGGTTTTGTCGCCAGTTTTGGTGTGATGGGCTGGTGGGTAGCCAGGGCTTACACCCCTGATATGTATGCCGGCGCCCAGCCTTTTGTGCTCGGCTTCTTTGTGCTTTTTGTGCTGGCGGCTTTGTTTTATGCCCTGCGCCACGGCTTGCCTGCGCGCCGTGCAGTGGATGCGAGTTTGCTGTTTGGCCCACCTTTGGCGGCGATGGGCATACAGTTAAAACTGGTGCAAGGCATGGAATATGCGGGTGCGTTTTCGGCGTTGATAGCATCTGCCCTGTACTTGGCTTTAGCCGCATGGATGCAAGGCAGGGCGCAGGCAGCAGAGGATGGCTCGCAGGCGCAGCAAGGTGCGCGTTGGCTAGGGCAGAGTTATTGGGCTTTAGGGCTGCTCTTCCTCACCTTGGCTGTACCTTTGGCGCTGGATGCACAGTGGACTGCTGCGATTTGGGCGCTTGAGGGGGCTGCCGTGTATCACCTCGGCCTGCGCCAAGGGCAGTGGTTTGCGCGTGCTATGGGCTTGGCCTTGCAGCCTTTGGCTTGGTTAGCCTTTGCCGAGCAAAGCGCAGGCAGTGGCGATGTGGGCAATGTGTTGCATCCGCAGCTTTTGGGTTATCTGTGCTTGGCCGCAGGCGCTTGGATTTTGGTGGCAGGCTTGCAGGCCAAAGCGCGCTTTGCCCAAGGCATAGCAGTGGCGGATGCCTTATTGCAAGGCGCATCAAGTCTGTTAGCCCGGGTACTAGCGCAGATAGAGGGCTGGGCGGCTGCGCCATTATTTCTGGTTGGCTGCGTGTATTGGGCAATAGGAGGCTATGAGCAAATTGCGCTGCGCCAGCTCATGCCCGATGGTGATAGCTACCCATGGATCATTTATGACGCGCGCCCTCACGCCCTGCTGCTGTTTAGCGCACTCTCAGCCTTTGCCCTGCACCATTGGGCGCTGCCGCAGCGCCGCTACCCTTTGCCTGTGGCGGCCTTGCCCGCGTGGATGCTGCTGCCATTCATGCTCCTTATCTTGGCCTTTGATAGTTTTGATCTCGACATCTTCACCCAGATGGGCGGCTGGTGGATATGGCCGCTGGCGCTGGGCTTGTGGCTGCTGATGTTGCGCCGCCTCGATGGCAGTGCACAAGACGGTGTGCGTAAAACAGCGTGGAGCTGGGCGCATGGTGGCCAAGTGCTCTTGGCGTGTGGCTTATTGGCTAACGCCCTGTGGTGGGCGGTGGAGGAGGCGCAGCTTTGGCACACGGCCTGGGCCAGCGTGGTCTTTGTGGTCGCTGGCACGGCGGTACTGGCCTATTTAAGCCGCAGCGCCCATATGGACGCCTTGGCAGCGGCGAATGAAACGGACGAGGTCAATGCAGCAAACGAAGCGCAAACAAGCCGCTACGCCGCCTGGCCTTGGCAGCCCTATGCCCGTGTTTACCTCGTGCCCGCAGCGGGTCTGCTGGCCTGGGTTTTGGGTTGGGGTGCGGTGCTTTTGGCGCTGACTTCGCGTGGCTATGCCGCGCCCCTGCCCTATATTCCCTTGCTCAACCCCACGGATGTAAGCGTGGCCGCCGCGCTCTTGGTGCTGGTGCTCTACCGCAGCCGCTTGGCGCAAGTGCGAGAGGATGATGTTGACGCCAAGCTGCCGCGCTGGGAAGGCATCACCCTGGGGCTGGCAGGTTTTGTCTGGATCAACACCATCTGGCTGCGTTGCGTACACCACTTTTGGGGTGTGTATTGGGACGATGAGGCGCTGTTTGATTCCTTCGTTACCCAGGCGGGTTATTCGATTTTGTGGACGCTCTTGGCCTTGGGTGCCATGCTCTTGGCGCATCGCCGCGCCCAACGGGGTTTGTGGTTGGTGGGCGCGGGTTTGCTGGCCTTAACGGTGCTGAAGTTGGTGTTTATTGACCTGTCTAACTCTGGCGGCGCAGAACGCATCATCAGCTTTATAGGCGTGGGCGTGTTGATGCTGGTGCTGGGCTACTGGGCACCATTACCGCCTAAAAATATCAGCCTAAACTTAGATGAAAAAGCATAGCTGCCCAGGCAGGTTTGACGGCTTAAAACATGAAAAACACCATTAAAAATAAGTCTTTTCAACTATGGCCTAGGGCCGCTGCAGGCGCGGCCTTGATTTGTTGCTTCAATGCGGCCCAGGGTGCGGCAGAATCCAGCAGCTTTGCTTATCGCGCGGCCATAGTATCTGCGCCTGAGGCAGCTTGGCTACGCCTGCAATTGCCCCCTGCGGCGCTGGCGCAGGTGCAAACGCTAGATGCCCAAGATGTGCAAGTGCAAGACGCACACGGCCAAATTTTGCCTGTGTATTTAGCGCCGATAACACAGGCTGCACGAGCGCCTGCGCAGTTCAGCATGAGCTACCCCGCCCTGCCCTATCGGCAAACCCAGGCTGCCTCCACTGCGGGCGCAAAACTGCAATTGCGCGTGCAAAGCGCGGGGCAAAGCATCGCGATTGATAGCCAGGACATGGGCACAGTCGCCACCACAGAGCAGGCTGTGTTGCTGGACCTGCGCGGCGAAAAAAACCGCTGGCAAGCGGTGGTATTCGATGCCGATTTGCCGCCCAATCAAGCCGTGCAACTGCAATTGGCCAGCAGCCGCGATATGCAGCACTGGCAGCCCTTAAGCACTGACGGCGTGCTCTATCGCTTCGCGCCCCAAGCAAGTGCGCCGGCCCTAGAAAATCTGCGTTTGCGCCTGCCCAGCGCGTGGCAGCCCCAAGGGCAATACCTGCGTATCAGTTGGGCGGCCGAATCTGCTGGCCTGCAATTGCGCAGCTTGCGTGGCGAATGGGCACAAACCCAGACCAGCCCGAATTGGGCGCGTGTAGCTCTGGGCCCGGCACAAGTGCAAAGCGATGGCGCGTTGCAATGGTCACTGCCTTTTGCCCTGCCCTTGCAGGGTTTGCAAGCGCATTGGCAAGACGAGGCTGCTAGCCCCGCAGCCTTGTACTGGCCTTACCGTTTAGATGCGAAGAAGGCAGCCAACGCGCCTTGGCAAAACCAAGGCCGTGGTCTGCTGTGGCGTACCCCTGGGGCGCAAGACATGGATATTGCGCTTACTGGCCATTGGCACACGCTGCGTTTGCAGGGGCTTTACCCTGGCGCGGCAGCGCTGGATAGTGCCGCTGCTTTGCAGCTAACGGCTTTGCTGGCGCCGATCGAAGTGGTGGTTTTGGCTGCCCAAGGTCGGCCACCCTACACCTTGCTGGTGGGGCGCAGGCCGCAGCGCGGTGATGCTCCAACTGTGCTGGCGCCGCGTTTACAGCAGGCGCAATTGCAGCAAATGGGTTTAAAAGACTGGCGCAGCCTGCCTATAGCCCATTTAGGTGCTGCGCAAATTCAGCCTGTGCCGCAAGGCTGGTGGGCGCAAACCCAAGCGGCTTGGCAGCAAGATCGTCGCCCCTTTGTGCTGTGGGCAATTTTGTTAGCGGCTGTGGCGTTATTGGCTGGCGTAGCCTGGCGCTTAGCCAAGGGGGTGCAGACGCGCACAGCCTCAGATGGGCGTTGAAGTGGCGGCTATATCGCCGCGCAGAACCATCACTTGCTGACGCAACTGTGCAGCCAAATGCTTGCGTGTTTGCCCACAGCTTGGGATGGGGGTTGCAAAACGCACTTGTGCTGTGTAAGGCCCCGCAGCCAAGGTGTTCAATAAAGATTGCAGCAGACTCAGTGGGCTGGCGTAGGTGACGGCGCTACTGCGCTCGCCCGTGGCGCGTAAACGATAGTCCAGCGCCACAGCCTGCACCGGGCAGTTAGCGGCGATAGCAGCTTGCAGCAAATTGCCATGAAAAGCCTCAACGCCCATGCCGCTGCTGGTTTTTCCTTCGGGGAAAAAGGCAATAATAGCGGCATTATTGGCTAAGCTGGCACTAACTTCATCAATAGCTCTGGCCATATCGCGGGGGGATTGTCTGGCTACAAAAACTGCGCCCGCTTGGCGCGTCATGCGCCCCAGAATAGGCCAATGTTTATTTTCTATGCGCGCTACAAACTGCACTGGCGCAGCGGCCAGCAGCAACAAAATATCTAGCCAACTGATGTGGTTGGCCGCCAGCAATATCGGGCCAGACTTGGGTGCAGCGCCCACCATTTCTACTTCCACCCGAAACAGGTGCAGCAAGTCCCTAGCCCATTGTTGAGTAAGTGCCTGCTTGGCTTCTAAGCCGCGAAATGGAAAGACCAAGCGCATCGTGAGGTAGCCGCGCAGCACCATCAAAATGGCCGCGCATAAAACCCCAATAAGGCGCAAGCGTGTGATGAGAAACTGCATAGATTAGCTTTGGCCTTGCAACTCACGCGCAGCCAGCGCGGCCAAGATATACAGCGGCGCGGTTTCCGCCCGCAGAACGCGTGCGCCTAAATGGCAGGGCGTACATCCAGCCGCTTGCGCCGCCTCTAGCTCTTGCGGGCTAAAGCCGCCTTCAGGCCCTATTAAAAAGTGAGCTGCCTGGGCAGGTTTGACGGCCTCAAACAGCGATTTGGCTTGAAAATTTTCGCCTTCAGGAGGGCTTAAAACAAAAGCCGCCTCTGAGCTTGGGCGCTGCTTTAACCACGCGCCCAAATCTTGTACTGCACCGATGGTGGGCAGGCGGTTGCGTCCACATTGTTCCGCCGCGCCTTGGGCAATGGCCTGCCAGTGGGCGCGTTTTTTTTCGGCGCGGGCATCGCCTGCTGCCGTGGATAGGCGCAGCACGCTGCGACTGCTCATCAACGGGGTGATACTGGCTGCGCCCAGCTCGGTGGCTTTTTCCACCAGCCAATCCATGCGCTCATTTGCCGGCAGGCTAATGGCAATGTGGATGGGCGTGGCCAGCTCGCGTTCAGTGCTATCGTGCGCGTCAGCCCCGCCGACGCGCACCTGCACGCCGCTGCGCGTCATGGCGGTGATCTCGGCTTGCCAACTACCGCCCTCGCCGTTGAATAGCACCATGCTTTGCCCTGGCTGCATCCGTAGCACTTGCACATGGCGCGCCGCACCTGCGGGCAAATCCAGCACGGCATCAGGGGCTAGGGGCAAGGGGCAGTAGAAGCGGGGCATAGGGCGACAATTGTGGCACAGCCCTTATGCGCGTTACGCTCCACCATGCCACAATCTGCGCCCATGCAGCACACCTTACTTTGGCACGATTACGAAACCTTTGGCATCAGCGCACGCGCCGATCGCCCCGCGCAGTTTGCCGCCATCCGCACCGATGCCGATTTGAACGAAATCGGTGCGCCCATCAATATCTTGTGCCAGCCTGCGCCCGATTATTTGCCCGATGCGCAAAGTTGCTTGATCACAGGCATCACCCCCCAAGACTGCCACGCCAAGGGCCTGCCTGAGCACCAATTCGCCGCGCAAATCCATGCGGCTTTTAGCCAAGCTGGCACCATAGGCGTGGGTTACAACAGCATCCGTTTTGATGATGAATTCACACGCTTTTTACTCTGGCGCAACTTATATGAGCCTTATGGGCGCGAATGGCAAAACGGCTGCGCGCGCTGGGACCTGCTCGATGTCATGCGCCTGTGCCATGCGCTGCGCCCCGAAGGCATCAACTGGCCGAAAAATGAAGACGGCAACACCAGCTTTCGCTTAGAGCTTTTGAGTGCAGCAAATGGCTTGGCGCATGAACACGCGCACGATGCGCTCAGCGATGTGCGCGCCACCATTGCGCTGGCGCGTTTGGTCAAAAACGCCCAGCCCAAGCTCTGGGAATTTGCGCTGGCGCTGCGCAGCAAACAGCGCGTCATGGATGTGTTGGGCCTGCCACTTGCGCCCATGCAAGCACAGCCTTTTTTGCATGTCAGCGGCATGCTGCCGGCGCAGCATGGGCATCTGGCCATCATGTGGCCCTTGGCCCAGCACCCCAGCAATAAAAACGAAATCATCGCCTGGGATTTGCGCCATGACCCGCGCGAGCTGGCCAGCCTAAACGCTGAACAAATCCGCCAGCGTATGTTTACCGCCGCTGCCGATTTGCCGCCCAATATGCAGCGCCTGCCCATCAAAACCGTGCATCTGAATAAATCACCCATGGTGGTGGCGCAGTTGAAAACTTTGAGCAGCGCACAGGCGGAAAAATGGCAAATCGATATGGCGCAAAGCCTGCAACACGCCGAATATGCCCGTGCCCTGCCCGATATGAGCGCGCTTTGGCAAGCGGTTTATACGCGGCCTGAAAGCGTGACCGACGCAGCCGATGCGCCCGATGTGGACGGAGATTTATACGGCGGCTTTTTAAGCCACGGCGACAGGCGCAAGCTCGACCATCTGCGCGGCTTGCAAGGCGATGCGCTGCACAGCGCCCGTACCGCGTTTGAGGATGAGCGCCTAGAAGAGTTGTTCTTTCGCTACCGTGCGCGTAATTTTGTGCAAGGCATGACGGCTGTCGAGCAGCAGCGTTGGTTTACCCATTGCCTGGCGCGCCTGCAAAATGGCGCGGGCGGCGCACGCAGCTTGGCGGCGCTGCACACCCAAATTGAAATCCTGCAGGCGGACTGTGCGGATGAGGCGCAGCAAGCCATTTTGGAGGACCTCTACAGCTATGCCGATGAATTGGTGTACAGCTTGGAGAGTTGGCTGGAACAGCTGGGTGGCACGGTGGGTTGAAGGGCTTTGCGCCCTTTGTCATTCCAGGCGAGCCAAACCGATGCTTTGTCATTGCGAGGAGCGTAAGCGACGCGGCAATCCACAGGCTGTTGGTTTATTGGATGCAGCGGATTGCCTCGCTTGCGCTTGTAATGACGGAAATGAGACGAATCTGAGGATTCGCAAAACATGAAACAAGCTTGTGTTTACATCTTAGCCAACCGCCCTCATGGCACGCTTTATGTGGGGGTGACGAGCGATTTAGTAGCGCGGGTTTGGCAGCACAAAAATAAGGCGCTAGATGGTTTCACCAAGAAATACGGCGTACACCAGCTGGTGTGGTTTGAACAGCATGCCACGATGGAGGCCGCAATTCTGCGGGAAAAGCAGCTCAAAGCGGGTTCTAGGGTGAAAAAAATTGCTCTGATTGAAGTCGCAAATCCTGAATGGAAAGATCTTTACGATGGGATTCTTTAGGGAGAGTTGGCGGGTGAAAGTTTCCCGACACTATTGCGTCATTGCGAGGAGCGTAAGCGACGCGGCAATCCACAGGTGAGGATTTGCTTTGGCTCTGTGGATTGCTTCGCTGCGCTCGCAATGACGAACCATTCTTTTAGAATGGAACAATGTTCGCCCCCAATCAAGCCGAAGTGCGGCGTTTTTTCTGCCAAGTTTTTGCTAAAGCCGCCGATGGCCGCGCCCTGAATGAAGGGCTGCAGCCCATAGAAGCCCTGGCGCTGGAATGGCTGCGCGAGCACCCCGAATACGCCAGCGATTTTGCCGACGAAGAGGCTGCCGTGACGCGGGTCTATCAAGACGGCATCAACCCTTTTTTGCACCTGTCTATGCATCTGTCGATTTCTGAGCAGTGCAGCATAGACCAGCCCGCTGGCATCCGCGCCGCGGTAGAAAACTTGCTGCAAACGCGCGACTTGCACGAAGTGCACCACATGGTGATGGAGGAGCTGGGGCTGATGCTGTGGGAAAGCCAGCAAAGCGGCCGCCCGCCGGATGGCGTGGCCTATGTTGAGCGGGTCAATAAATTGGGGTAAGCCCCAACAAAGTAGCGCCATAAAAAGACCTATAGCTATGGATAAAATAGCGCACCTTTAACCCTGCAAGGAGTGCGGAATGGAAGAACAAAGCAATAACAGCGCAGTTGCGGCGGCTGCAAATAGCGTGAGCCAGATGCCAAAAACATGGCCTTACTGGTATGGATAGGGAGCATCTTTTTTGGCTTCATCCCTAGCCTCATCATGTATTTGGTGAAGAAGGACGATGCCTATATCGAAGACCAATCCAAAGAAGCCCTGAATTGGTGCATCACCGCCACCATAGGCTATGTTGCAGGCTTGATTTTGACGGCCATTCTTATCGGCGCCTTGGTGCTGGTGGCAGTTGGCATTTGCCATTTGGTGTTTTGCATCATGGGGGCGGTAGCAGTCTCTAACGGCAAACCTTTCCGTGTGCCTTTTGCGATTCGCCTGCTGAAGTAAATAGGCAGCGATACGCGATACGCGATATGCTGAAACCTAAACCCGCTACGGCGGGTTTTTTTACGGCACGATGATGGTTCCAAAAAGGGCAGCAATCCAGCTAAAAATGAGGAAAACAGGTCAATAGCATCAAAATTTGGCACCATCTGATGTTGCTATGCTTTTATGCATCAAATTAAGGCTGTTTTTTCTCAAAAATAGCCGTTAAATCTGCCTGAGCAGCTCACTTTTTATTCGGTATTTTTCTCTAAAAATTGCTCAATTAAGGCCAATAGCTGGCTTTCGACATAAGGCTTACTGATATAAGCATTCACCCCTGCATCGGCCGCCAGTTGTCGGTGTTTTTCTTGGCTGCGCGAACTGAGCATGATGACGGGCAAATTTTGCCAATCGGCGCTGGCGCGCAAATATGCGGCCAGTTCAGCGCCGTTCATATTGGGCATTTCTAGATCACTGAGGACAAGGTCTGCGCCCTGCGCCCTTAGGCTGGCGATGGCTTCTAGGCCATCGCGTGCGCTGCTGACGCGGTAGCCCGCATCTTGCAGCAATTGTTTGATGCTGCTGCGTACGCTGTAAGCATCATCCACCACCAGAATATGCGGCAACACCTGGCTACTGGGGCTGGCTGCATAGGGCATGGTGCTGGCCGCACGGCTGCCGAGTCGGAGCAAAGTCGAAAGATCCAAATGCACCGCCAAGCCGCCATCTTCTAGCACGGAAACACCAGTTGCGCCCCTGGCGTGGTGGCTAAAACGCCCTAAGCTTTGCACGAGCCACTGCCCAGCGTCTAGCAAAGCATCTACGGCTAGCGCCAAGCTTTGGTGTTGGCGCTGTATCAACACCACGGGGCATTGCGCCAGGGCTGGGGCTTGAGCTTCGGGCAGACCCAGCACTTGGCTGAGGCGGTAGGCGCGCAGGCGCTGACCTTGATACATGAAATGCAACTGAGCATCGGAGGCAGCGTCCCACTGCCCCATGCCTGCGGCTAATGCCTGCGTAATTTGAGCCGCAGGTAAGGCAAATTTTTGCCCCGCGACTGCTACCAATAGTGCAGGCTGCATAACCAAAGAGGCTGGAAAGCGCAGCTCCAAGCACAAACCACTAAGCTCGCGCCCTAGTAATACATCGATAGTGCCCCCTACCGATGCAGCCCAGTTATGCACCACATCAAGGCCAACACCGCGCCCCGATATCTGGCTGACTTGCTTGCGGGTGGAAAAGCCAGGGCTAAAAATCAGGCGTGCCAGCTCGGCATCGCTGCAGTTTTGTTCAGGTGCGATCTGACCCATGGCGATGGCGCGCTGGCGTACTTTGGCCAGATCTAAACCGCGCCCATCGTCTTGGCAGCGCAGCACAATATGCGCGCCTAGGCGCGAGAACAGCAATTGCACGCAACCCTCCTCTGCCTTGCCCATGGCTAGGCGCTCTTGTGGGCTTTCGAGGCCATGATCGACGGCGTTGCGCAGCATATGCATCAGCGGGCCGATAAGGCTGCTCAGCAAAGTAGCATCCATATTCACGCCCTCGCCTTGTAGCTCTAGGCGCGCGCGCTTGCCTGTGCTCTGTGCGGTGATGTGTACCGTGCGTTCGGCGCGTGCGCGCAGGCTGCCAGCGTTGCGCATACGGGTTTGCAAGACTTGGTGCTGCAAAGCTTGCACGACATGCGCTTCGGTTTGCTGTGCCAAGCCCCATTTTTGAACCTCTTCGTGTATCCGCCAAGCGAGTAACTGCGCGTCATGCGCCGCCTCTTGTAGGCTTAACCAAGGCTCTTGCCAAGCTTGAAAGCGGTCAAATTCCAATGGATCAAACTGCGTGGGCGCCAGGCCTGCTTGTTCATCGGGCTGTTGCTGGTGTTGGCGCTGGAGTGCGTCTGCCAGCGCGTTTAATTGTTTTTGCCAGCGCGTGTTTTGTGCCAATAGTTGCTGTACGCGGGCATCGAGCTGTTTCAAACGCCCTTGCTGGGCAGTGCTGGCGATGCTGATTTGGGCGCTGAGCCGAAACAGGCTTTCAATTTGTGTTTGGCGCACACGCAAGCTTGGCTCTTGCGCTGCGTTGTTGGTGTCGCTGGTGGTGTCGCTGTTCTCGCTTGCGCTGCTCGGCGGTGCTGCAGATTTGGCTGCCGTTTCTGTGATTGCGCTCAAGACTGGGTGTTGCGCTTGCGGCGCTTGCACCAAACTGTTTTGCACCTGCCGCAGTTGCTGCAGCACTGCTGCCGCTTGCGTCGGCGCTTCATCTTGCCCCGCTACTGCAGCCACCATTTGTTCTAGGCAGTAGGCGGCCTCTAGTGCGGTATTCAATAATGGCGCTAGCTGTTCAGGGGCAGCAGCGGGCGCGTCTTTTAATTGCTCAAAAATATCTTCTAGCGGGTGGGCAATGCTGACCAAACCATGCAAGCCAAAAATCGCGCCCGTTCCCTTCAAAGTGTGCGCCAGGCGCTGCGCCTGCGCCAATGCTTCGCTATGGTTCTGCGCGTTTTTGCCCTGTACCAAACTTTGCACCAAATGCACCAAGCTGCGCGTTTGCTGCGGCGCCTCTTGGTAAAAGCTGTGCAGCAAATCGGGGTCCAGATCGGCGGCCAGCTGCAGATCCAGTGCTGCCGCCATCTCATCGGCTGCTATGGCAGGCGTGGCGCTGAGCGTAGGGCTGGCGGGCGGCGCAGGGCTTTGCGCTTGTTGTCCCATGCTGCCCAATTGGTGCATCAAAACCAGTGCCAATTCTGGCGCTAGGGCTTGCGGCGCGGCGCAAAGGTGTTGCACCAAAGCGCGTGCTTTGTCGACGCTGCTGGGCTGGCGCAAGCACTGCACCAATACATCAGGCCAAGCGGCTAAAAATGCCAAGGAGCAGGCCCTATCTTGGGGTTCTGCTATCGCCAGCAGCATGGCATTTTCTACGGCCAAGGCACTAGCGGCGCTGATACCCTCTAGCTCGGCGGTGTGCGCGGCATCGGCTAGGCGCTGCATTTGGCCAGCATAATCTTGCACAGCAGCGAAAAAGGTGTCTTCGTCCCTAGGTTGGCGCAATTGCTGCAGGCAAGCCTCGCGCTCGGGCGCAAGTGCCTCGATCTCGTCGGCAAAGGCGCTGAGCAATTGCTGCAAATTCATGGCGCGACTGGGCTTATACGCCCAGGGTTAAATCAGGCGTGCTGTCGCCGCCAGTCTGGGCTGAATTTTTATCCAAACGAAATACGCCTACGGCTTGCACCAATTGCCTAGCGGCTTCTTGCAGGCGTTCAGTCTGCAGGTTTTGCTCTTGAATTTGTGCTGCGGTTTGTTCGGTGCTGATATCGATTTGCTGCACGGAGTCGAGCAATTGCGCCGACAGCAATTTTTGTGCTTCAGCGGCGCTGGCAATATCGCGCACCTGTGTCACCAATTCTGCCGTCATCAATTTGGTGTGGCGCATTTGCTCGCCTGCGTTTTGCGCCTGTTGCGAGCCTTGCACCACCTGGTCTATGGTGCGCCCTACGGTGCTGATGGCCTCTTGTGTTTCTACTTGAATATTGCCTACTAGCCCGGCAATTTGTTGCGTGGCTTGGCGCGAGCTTTCAGCCAAGCGTTGTACCTCTTCGGCAACCACGGCAAAGCCGCGCCCAGCTTCGCCTGCGACTGCGGCTTGCATGGCGGCATTGAGTGCCAGCACATGGGTTCGTTCGGCGATGGTGTTGATGAGATTGACCATGCTGGTGATCTCCTGCGAGCGTTCGCCTAGGCGCTTGATGCGTTTTTCGGTCTCGGCAATGGTGGCGCGGATGGCTTGCATGCCGTCAACCGTGGCGTTGACCGTGGCTAAAGCGCTTTCGGTGGCATAAGTGGCGTCGCTGGCAGCGTTTTTGCTTAAAGCGGCGCGCTGCGCCACTTCGACCATGACCTCTGTGGTGCGCCCCAGCGTTTGGCGCATACGCCCCAGGCGTTGGCGCTCGGCTTGTGCCGTGTCTTGCACCAATTGCGCCTGGCTGCGCACGCGGGTGGCTGCGCCGCGCACCTGTTCAGCCACGCTGCTAACACCTTGTAATACGCGCTGCATTTCCTCGGCCAAACCGTTGATGGAGTCGGCCACAGTGCCCACCACATCCTGGGTTACGGGGGCGCGTACGCACAAATCACGCCCCGCCATTTGACTGACTGCCTGCAGCAACAAAATGGCGGAGTTGTTGATGTTGTCGTTCTCCACCTCCTTCTCGCGCGCTGCAATAACCGATGCCACTAAAGCAGCATTGGCCTGACGCCGCGTGCGCGAGAGCAGCAGGCCTAGGCCTGCCAAGGCGAAAATCAATAAAACCGAACCGATGATGATGCCGCGGTACATGCGCTCAGCGGTTGTAGTGCGTTGTTTCTCGGTCAGCTCGTATAGCTGCTGCAAGCTTTGTTCGGCACGCAATAGTGCATCGCTGGCGTTGCCTACGGTCAGCATCAACTCACGGCTGGGGCCTAGGCTGGTGGCTGCATCGCGGCGCTCAGGGTCGGAGAGTGTTTTGTTGATCTGCACAAACGCATCACGATAGTGGTGAAAATGCTGCGCAATCTCGCCCATGACGCGTATTTTGTCAGGCTCACCCAAAAGCTGGGCCAGTTGCGTCATGCGCTGCAAAATCTGTGTGGCCTCGTGTTCGCTGGGGCGCTGTTGATCTGCCCCAAGGTAGGTTTGCATACTGTCGGGGATGTAGAGAAAGTTGCTGTTGAGCTCATCGCGCAGCGTGCTGATGCGTGTGTCTAGGGCATAGATATCGGCGTTGAATCGTTGCAATTGCGAGGTTTGCTTGGCCAAATAAATACCCCAAGCCAAAGTGCCCGCATAACACACCAGCAGCCAAATAAAAGCTTGGATAACAAAGCCAATAGCCAGTTTTAAATCACCAGCCTGATAGCTGCTGGGGTTGGCCGCTGTGCGGCCTAAGGTGGCGCGTATCCAAGCGGGTAGTCTCATGCTGACTCCTGATTCTGTTGCACAGGGTTGTGTT
This sequence comes from uncultured Burkholderiaceae bacterium, assembly GCA_964608575.1. GTDB lineage: Bacteria > Pseudomonadota > Gammaproteobacteria > Burkholderiales > Burkholderiaceae_C > JAMIFN01. The sequence goes on from CAZSPW010000028.1 coordinate 14,707, forward strand.
GGTGTAAATGGTTTTCTATATCGGCCAGCAGCCTATCTACATCGATATCAAGCCAAGTTTTTTTCCCTTGGGTGTAGCGTCCCCGGATATGGCTGTGCATGGCTGTGGGCGTGTGTTGATTGGGCGCGTCGAGATCTAATTGTGTGGCGCCTAAATGTAAGTGCCCCGGCAGGCGGTCGAGCAAAACACCTGCTGCCGTATTGCCGTGGCCCAAGACCAGCAGCATGCGTTTGGCCACTTGCCCCTCTTGCCGCTCTAACTGCCAAAAAGGAGCCAAGTCCAGCACCGGCAAAGCTTGCCCATGCCAGTGCGCCAAACCACAAAACCAAGACGGCATATGCGGTAAAAATGCCAGCGGTAAAGGCTCTAATAACTCGCAGGCCTCATCGTGGCGAATCATCCAATGCAGGCCTGCGATATACAAGGTTTGGCGCGTGCCCTGCAAAAACCAAGCGCGTTCATGCGCAGGCGCATTTTGCGCGGCAGCAATCGTCTCTTGCAGCCTTAGGCTATCGAGTACCAGGCTGGAGAAGGCATCATCGTGGGCTTGCACGGGCAGCTTTCTCGAACGCGGGCTTTAATCCTTGGGCAGCAGGGCGCGCACCTGTTGCAGCAAGACTTCGTCAGCAAAGGGCTTAGTGATGTACCCCTTAGCGCCCAGCATCTGCCCCCAGGCTTTATCGGCTTTTTGGTCTTTGGCGGTGACCAAGACTACGGGAATGCTCTTCGTATGCTCACCCCCGCGCAGTGCGCGCGTAGCGGCAAAGCCATCCATTTGCGGCATATTCACATCCATCAAAATCAGCGCTGGAGCCTGCTGCTGCACCAGTGCAATAGCTTCCAGGCCGTTGGCTGCGGTGCAGACGCGGTAGCCAGCGCCCTCAAGCAGCTTGACTAAGCGTAGGCGATCGACTTGGCTGTCTTCCACCACCAAAATAAGTTGACTCATGCAGACTCCCCTCTGAAATGATGTTATTTTTGGTTTGATTTACCTTGCGCTAAACCAAACTGCTGTATTTGCTCAGCAGCTCGTACAGCTCTTGCGGGTCTGGTGGCTTGGTCAGATACGCATTACAGCCGGCCATGCTGCCACGGATGCGGTCAAATGGTGAAGTGCGGCTGGTGAGCATGATGACAGGCAGGCTCGGGAGCTGGGCGCGGATTTGCCGACAAGCCTCATAGCCATCTACGCCCGGCAACATAATGTCCATCAAAACAGCGGCGTAGGCTGAATCTGGGCTTAACTGCGCCAGCGCGGCTTCGGCGCTATCGGCCTCAACCACGGCAAAACCACGGCCTTGCAATAGGCCACGCAGGTATTGGCGGGCGGGTGCGCTGTCGTCCACCACCAAAATCTCATGCTTGCCGCTGGCGGGCACACTCATGCCTAAATCTTGCGCTTTAAAGTCCGCTGCTTGGCTTTGTTGCTCGATCGCTTTACCCAAAATGGCAGGCAAATTGACCCACGCAATCGGGCGTTGCAAGGCCGTGTGATTGGCCGGAATTTTGGCGGCATCCACCCAAATCACGACTTTTTCAGGCATGGTGCGCAGCTGGCGTACCGCCCATTTTTTATCCTCCACCGGTGCGTGACCATCTATCAACCAAACCTGCGCGCACGCGCAATCGTCTTTGCTAACCAGTTGCAGCACGGGTTTACGCCGTTGCGACAGGCGTATAGCAGCATCGAGCAGACGCAGCTCGGCTTCGGCAAAGCCGAGCACAAAAATCCGCAAAGCTTCCTGCGAATCGGATGAATCTGGTGCAGTCGTCATGGCTTTGAATATCCCTTCCCTGGCGAGGTCTGGCGAGTATGCGCTCACGACCAGCGCCTGCTGGTGGAAGATTCTAGCCCTGCTGCTGTGTGTAGCGTGGTTTGGTAGCGACGCTGGCAGCTTTCAGTGCCCATTTTTGACTAATTTCTAAGCACTTATTGAATAAAACGCGCATCAAATCTGCCTGGGCAGCTATGCTTTTTGCGCTTGCTGCAGCACTTGCGCGATGGCAGCGCAAGTCTGTGCAATTTCCGCTGGTGTGAGTGTGGGGTGCACCAAAAACATCAAGCTGGTTTCGCCCAGTTCTTGTGCTACGGGTAAGCGTGGCTCGGGGCGGTAGCCCGTACCGTCAAATGCTTTTTCTAAATACACCTCTGAGCAACTGCCTTGGAAACAGGGCACGCCCAATGCATTGATTTCAGCGACGATGCGGTCACGGCTCCAGCCCTCCTTGAGTTGTTCAGGGCGCACATAAACATAGCATTTATAGTGTGCGTGCTGGGCGTATGTGGGCACATCAGGCACGCGCAGCGCAGTTTGGGCACGGCAAACGGCCCAAATTTGTTCGGCATAGGCTTTGCGCTTGGCTGCCCAATTCGGCATGCGTTGTAGTTGGATGCGGCCTATAACGGCTTGCATTTCTAGCATGCGCCAATTGGTGCCAAAGGATTCATGTAGCCAGCGAAAACCCGGCGCGTGTTCGCGTTCGTAAACGGCAGCATAGCTTTTGCCGTGGTCTTTATAGCTCCACATGGCGCGCCACAAAGTCTCGTCGTTCGTGGTTACCATGCCGCCTTCGCCGCCTGTCGTCATGATTTTGTCTTGGCAAAAGCTCCACGCCCCCACATGGCCTATGCTGCCCAAGGGTCGGCCTTGATAGCTGCCGCCATGTGCTTGGGCGCAGTCCTCTATCACTTTCAAGTTGTGCTGCGCGGCCAGCGCCATGATGGCATCCATCTCGCACGGCCAGCCAGCCAAATGCACGCAAATGATGGCTTTGGTGCGCGGACTTAATACTTTGGTTATCGTGGCCGCACTGATATTGCCGCTGTTTAAATCGACATCGGCAAACACGGGCTTGGCACCCGCATTCACTACGCACGAAATACTGGCGATAAAAGTGCGCGGCGTGACGATGACTTCATCGCCCGCACCTATATTCAGGGCTTTGAGTGCCACATCCAGCGCCAGCGTGCCATTGGCCAACGCCACGGCATAGCGCGTCTGGCTCCAGGCGGCAAATTCTTTTTCAAATTCGCGGCATTCTTGCCCCGTCCAATAGTTGACCTTGTTCGACAGCAGTACGCGCGAAACGGCATCGGCCTCTTCTTGCGTGAAAGATGGCCACGGGGAAAAGGGTGTGTTGAGCATGATGGAGCGGTTTAATAGCCTTGGAAAACAAAGTCCAAGGCCGCGGTGATAAGGGTTTGTTCGGCAGCCAAAGACTGCACTGGGTTTTTGAGTAACTTGCGCGGAATGGCGGCCAGCTTGGGTGTTTCTAACAGCAAATGTTCGTCTCCCACTTGCAGCACGGGGCACATGCGCTGGGGTAGGCGGACATGGGCAAACACCCCCAAGCGCCGTAGCGGAATGACGATACGGCTGTCTAAATCAGCCAGCAAATCGCTTTGCACATCCAGCACATAAGGCACTTCACTCGTGCGGCTACTGGGGTTGGGGTAAACATCGAAACGGGGCATTAAAAACTCCGCCATTCGCTCAAGGACAAGCCTTGCGCTTCTAGATCGTCGTTATAGGCGGCAATAAAGTCAGCGTGCTCTTGCCGCCAGCGCAAAGCTTGCTCGGCCTGCACCACTTGGCGTAGATAGGCATCGCACACTTGTGACACATTGATGCCTAGCGCCTTGGCATCATCGAGAACATCGCGGCTGATGCTTAAATTGGCTGCGCGTTTGCCAGCGCCACCCAATGGGTTAGCTGTTTTTCCTGTAGTCAGCATGTCAGGCTCCTAGTAGACAAAGATGCGCATATTTTATGCGCATCTTTCATGCGGCGTTTAAGTTTGAGCCATTTAAGCCCGACCCATAGCGCGTGGCGCAAAGGCGCAAATTTTTTTCAAATTCGCGGCATTCTTGCCCCGTCTAATAGTTGACCTTGTTCGACAGCAGTACGCGCGAAACGGCATCGGCCTCTTCTTGCGTGAAAGATGGCCACGGGGAAAAGGGTGTGTTGAGCATATTGATATGAAAAAGTGAGCTGTTCAGGCAGAATTTACGCCATAAAAGCTGGATTTGATGCTTAAAAATGCTTCAGGATAGTGGCCGCGCCGGATTGCCCACCACCGTAGCGCCCGCCGCTACGCTTTTGGTCACCACTGCGCCCATGCCTACTACCGCACCGCGACCGATGATTAAGGGCTGGCCAGGTTTGCCTTGCTTAATCACTGCGCCCGCGCCTATATAAGCATGGTCTTCAATCACGATATTGCCATTGCACTGCACGCCGGGGGCAAAGGTGACGAAGTCACCGATCACGCAATCGTGCTCCACATAGCTGTAAAGGTTGGCGTGAAAGTGCCGCCCGATACGGATATTGCTGGTCAGCGTCACAAAGGGGCTGAGCGCCGCGCCCTCGCCCAGCTCCACCGCATCCATGATGATCACATTAGCAGCCTGTACCGACCAAGGCAGCACACCGTCTTGGCCACATTGCGCCGCCAGCTTTGCGCGCACCGCGCCATTGGCAATAGCCAAGACTACAAAGCGCTGCGTAGCAGGTTCTGCAAGGAATTGTGCGTAAGTCAGCACACGCTGACCATTTAACAAATCAGCCGTGGGCGCATCATCGACAAACACCAAACGATCGGGCGCAATGCCCGCTTGCGCCAACTGCTGCCGCGCCAGCGGCATGATGCCGCGCCCACAACCGCTGGCACCATAGACCGCATAAAGCGCACCGACTTGCTGGGGTGAAGTTACTTGATTTTTCATAGCTGCTCAGGCAGGTTTATCGGCTTAA
>CAZSPW010000029.1:0-14464 GCA_964608575.1 uncultured Burkholderiaceae bacterium
CGCTGTGACTGCAAGGCGCAGATTTTTCAGCACCGCCTTTTGCTGCCGCGCCAGCGCCCGCCCTAAATACACTTCGCCAAATAAAAAATACAGCAGCACACCACCATAAGGCAGCAGCAGCAAAACCAAAAGCCAGGCTACGCGCACATCGGGGCTTAAATCCGAACGCAGCAGCACGCGCGCACTAATAGCTAACCAAAACAGCAAATGCAGCAGCACCAGCCATTCCCACGGGTCTAGCGCCTGCTGCCAAATCGAATCCATCTGCTGCTCCTGGGGTTTTACGCAGCCGCGCGCTGGGCGTGCACAAAAAACTCGCGATTGCCATCGCCGCCCGTAATAGGCGAATCCAGCCAGCCGCGCACAGCCAAACCGCAATCGGTGCAAAGTGCGCGAATCTTGGCTTGCACTTCTGCGTATTTAGCACTATCGCGCACGATGCCGCCCTTGCCTATATCAGCAGGCTGCAATTCAAACTGGGGTTTGACCAACATCAGCAATTGCCCATCAGGGGCTAATAAAGGCAGGAGGCGCGGCACAACCAAGGCCAGCGAAATAAAAGACAAGTCGCCCACGATGCAGTCAAACACCATGCCATTTTTTAAGGTGTTTTTTAAGCCATTTCTGGCATTTAAGCTCGCCAAATCTGCCTGAGCAGCTATTAAAACTTCAGCACTTAACTCACGAGCATTGATGCCCTGCAAAGCCGTGACTTGCGGGTGCTGCGCCAAGCTGGGGTGCAACTGCCCATGCCCCACATCCACGCCCAGCACATGCGCAGCGCCCGCTTGCAACAGGCAATCGGTAAAGCCGCCTGTGCTTTGCCCCACATCCAGACAAATTTTGCCCGCTACGCTGAGGCCTGTAGCTGCCAGCGCGCCCTGCAGTTTCAGCCCGCCGCGCGAGACAAAAGCAGTCTCGCTGGCATCGAGCAATTCGATCTGCGCGCCCTGCGGAATGTCTTCGCTGTTTTTCTTCACCTGCTGCCAGGGCGCAGCAGCACCCACGCGCCAGCGTACACCAGCGGCCAACAGGCGCTGCGCTTGGCTGCGCGAAGCGGCTAAGCCGCGTTCCACTAAAGCTTGGTCAGCACGCATATTTTTCAAAAAGGCAAAGTAAGCCCTAATTTTGCCTGCGAAACGGGCAGCAACATCTGCCCGCGTAAAATTGCAGGCTTATCGCGACAAACAAGCACTGCATGGCCATCCTCCCCTACTCCCTCATCAAAGCTGGGCTTTTCAGCCTGCCGCCTGAAGAAGCGCACGATTTTTTCATCAATACCTTGGCGCGCGGCCAAGGCACACCACTGGCCTGCGCCTGGAGCCAGCCCCTGGTGAATGACCCCGTCACCGTAGCTGGCCTGCGTTTTCCGAACCGCGTGGGCTTGGCCGCAGGCCTAGACAAAAACGCCCGCGTGATTGATGGCTTGGCCGCCATGGGCTTTGGCTTTGTGGAAGTGGGCACCGTCACGCCCAAGGCACAGCCCGGCAACCCCAAGCCACGCATGTTCCGCATCCCTGAGAAAAACGCCCTGATCAATCGTCTGGGCTTTAACAACGAAGGCTTGGACGCTTTTATCGCAAATGTGCAAAAAGCCAAATTCCGCAGCACAGGGCGAATCTTGGGGCTGAATATTGGCAAAAACGCCGCCACGCCTATAGAAAATGCCACGGATGATTACCTCATCGGCCTGCGCGGGGTGTACCCGTATGCCGATTACATCACCGTCAATATCAGCAGCCCGAATACGCAAAACCTGCGCAGCCTGCAAAGTGATGCAGCACTCGACGCGCTGCTTACCACCCTGCTGGCTGAACAAGAAAAACTGGCGGCGCAGCACGGGCAGCTGAAGCCCTTGTTTGTGAAAATCGCGCCCGATTTAGACGAGGCGCAGGTACAAGTGCTTGCCGCCACGCTCAAACGCTTGGGCACAGACGCAGCGGGTCAAATCAGCAATCGCCTAGGCGTGATCGCCAGCAACACCACGCTGGAACGCAGCGCCGTCGCGGGCTTGCCGCACGCGCAGGAGGCCGGTGGCTTATCGGGCGCACCTGTGCTAGCCAAAAGCAATGCCGTGATTGCGCAATTGCGCACTGCCCTAGGCAAAGGCTTTCCCATCATCGGCGTGGGCGGGATTTTGAGTGCTGCCGATGCTGTCAGCAAAATCCAAGCTGGCGCCGATGTGGTGCAAATCTACACCGGCCTGATTTACCAAGGTTCGGCCTTGGTACACCAAGCCGCGCAAGCGATTGCCAGCGCCCAGGCCCAGCCTTAACTGGCTTTGCAACACGCATGAACTCGCCCCTACCTATCCACCTGATTTTGCTGCCAGGCTTAGATGGCACGGGTGAGTTATTTGCCCCGCTATTGCGGCGCATTGAACGCATGCATATCCACGCCGATGAGCCGCAGCTCATCGCCCACGCCCTGCGCTACCCCACGCACGACAAGCTGGATTTGCGGCAACTGCACCACGCGGTGGAGCATTACATCGCGCACAACCTGCCTGAAGACGCGCGCTATGTGATTTTGGGCGAATCTTTCTCTGGCCCTGTAGCCATCACGGTGGCCTATGCGGCGCAAACTGCGCGCGAGGGCGAGGCGCTCAGCCGACGCCGCTGCATGGGGCTGATTTTGTGCTGCAGCATGGCACGCAACCCCTATGTTATGTTCGCGCCACTGGCACCGCTATGGTCGGTGCTGCCGATTGAATTGGTGCCTATGGGCTGGGTCAATCGCTTGGCACAAGGCAAACTCGATTTTTGGGCTGGCGGCCAGGAATTGGCTATGAATAAGGTCGATACCCAAGTGCTGCGCCACCGCTTACAGATCATCAGCAAAGTCGATGTCACCGCAGAACTGAGCGCCCTGCGCATGCCTGTGTTGTATTTACAGGCGACCAAAGATGTCGTGGTGCCTGCCAGCTGCGCCCGTTTGGTACAAGACTGTGCGCCGCAAACCATGCTGGCGCGTATCGATAGTTCGCACTTCTTGCTGCAAAGCAAACCCGATAAAGCTCTGGCGCAGATTCAATCCTTTATTGCGCAGATGGTGGTTGATGGCTTTTCGTCCCTGCACTTCAGCCCTAGCCAGATGCGCTATTAAGCAAAAATTTCAGCCCAAAACCACATCAAAAAAGTGAGCTGCTCAGGCAGATTTGACGGCTTAAAACCCGAATTTCATGCACAAAAAAGCCCTATGCTGCGCGTGCAACAAAGGGCCAGAGATGCCAAGGGCTGATTCAGGCGCAGATGAAAAGCGTATTAAGCCACCGCGCGCGCGACCGAATCCTCGTTATACGGCACATAAGCGCCTTGCTTTTCGTCGCGCACCCACAGTGCATCCTTTACCACTGCGGGGTCAAAGCCTTCTTTTTGCAGATCGACTTTGCGCAGTTTGTAGGTACTGGTCATATCGGCCACTTTCATGATGCGCACAAACAGTGGCGCGGCGTAGCGCGGGATGCGCTGGCTGCACAGTTCGTAAAAGGCTTTGCCATCAAAGCTGGCACCTTCTTGCAAAGTAATAGCCGCCATGCCTGCGCGACCTGAGTGGCTGCCGACTTTGACACCATAGATGGTGATGGTTTCGATGCCAGGGAAGTCGCCCAAGCTATCAGCGACTTCCATGGTGGAGACATTCTCAGACTTCCAGCGGAAGGTATCGCCCAGACGATCGACAAACCACAAATAACCGTCCTCGTCTTCGCGCAGCAAATCGCCCGAAGCCCACCAAGCGTCGCCCTCTTGCAGCACATTGCGGTAGATTTTTTTCTCGTTCGCGGCTGGATCGGTATAGCCTTCAAAACGCCCTGCAATGGAATCGGGAATTTGGAAAATCATGCCTATGGCTTCGCCCACTTCACCAGGTTGGGCTAGGCGCTTTTTGCCGTTTTCGTCGGTGATATGGCAGTCGTTATCAACATCGTAGGCCAGCAGTTTCAGATTGGTCTTGCTCCAGTCAGGGATACGACCGACTGAGCCTACACGGTTGTCCACATTCACCGTGGAGGTGTTAGCCTCGGTCGAGCCCCAGCTTTCAATAATCTGCATATCGCCAAAACGATCGACCCAGGCGTTCCACAACTCCGTGGCCAAGCCCGTGCCCGTCATCACACGCAATTTGTGCTCTTTGTCGTTAGCCTGTGGTGGATTGGTGAGCAAATAGCGGCAAATCTCACCCACATACTGCATGGCCGTGATGCCGTATTTGCGCACATCGTTCCAGAATTCAGATTTACTGAATTTGCGCCGCGTCACCAAGCCCGAGCCCATGACAAAAGCCGTGGGCGTGAGCGAGAGCGAAGCCGCGCCGTGATACAGCGGCAGATAGGCGTAAAAAATATCTTCGGCCGTGGTGTGCAGGGTTTGCTGCATGACATAGCCCGTCATCAGCCAGCGCGCGTGGCTGATGATGGCGGCTTTGGGCAGGCCTGTGGTGCCTGAGGTAAACACATAAATCGCGGGCATTTCTGCCACCAGCCCTGCACGCCATGCGGCAGGCGGATTGGCCGTAGAGCTGCTGGCTAATTTGCTGGAAAAATCAAAAGCACAACTGGCGATTTGTTCAGGGGTGGCAGGTTTTTCCGCATCACGCACCAGCCATTTGGCGATATGCGCGACCTCGGGCGCGTTAAATTGCGCCAGCACTTCTTCACCCACGATACAGGCTTTGGCGTGCGTGACTTCAAAAGCGTGCGCCAGTGGTTTGCCCGTGATATTGGTATTGATAAAAGAGGCGACCGCGCCGACTTTCATCAGCCCAAACCAGTAAAAGAAAAATTCGGCGCGGTTTTCCATGGCCAAACCGACCACATCACCACAACGCACGCCCAAATCGTCGTGCAGGATGTGCGCGACTCGGTTGACCTGCTCATTCAACTGCGCATAGGTATAGCGTTGGTCTTGGAAAGCCAGGCAAAAATGGTCGGCAAAGCTGAGCGCCGACTCTTCCACGCGCTCGGCGATGGTGTAAGTCTGGCTGGCACGCACTTTCATGCCCGCAGCGCCGCGCAGGTTCAGTTTGGCTTGGGTTTCGTCACGGCTGATGAGGGTGGCTTGGCTCATGGGGCAGTCATCCTAAAAAAAACGAACAATCATTTCAAAAGCAAAAATTTGCTCGGCGTGTGCAGCAGTGCCGCACCTAAAGCGGGCGATTTTAGGCGCAATCTTCGGGCACCGATGCGCGGGCATGGCACTGCTGCGCAGTAACCGCACGCAAACCGCCACTAATGCAAGCCCAAAGGTACAGGGCCGGTATTGCGCCGCGTTGCCCCCAACAGGGGTTTAAAACGCTGATTGTTATGGCCCGCATACAGCGCCTGGCCTAAGTCTTCTATGCCCAAGGTCGGCTCTTGTGTTGGCAGCGCCTCCAGATTGATGGCAAACACCTGCCCCAGCCAGGCAAATTCAGCCGCCACCTCAGCCGGCGCAATCGCATCGCTTTGGCGCTGCTCCAGCACAAAAACAAAAGCTTTGCGCCAATTGGAGACGGGACGGGTTTTGGCTAGCACCCATATGCGCACTATCGATGGCATACGCTGCGCAGCAACGCGCAAATCTTCCAACTCCCAAGCGCCCAATTGCGCTGGCTCGGTGTAGGCCAATAAAGGTGTGCGCAGCAATTCATCCTGCCATACTTGATCCTGCGCCTCATATTGCGCCAAGCGCTCTTGCCAGCTAGCGCGTAAATCTTGCACCTCGGGCGTTTGCGGCAAGCGCTCAATCAAGCCCAAAGCCAACAAAATCGCACGATGCTGGTGCGCGGGGTGGCGCTCCACCATTTCCGCCAAAGACAGCAGCGCATTGTCGTCATTGCGTTCCATCAAAAATTCAATTTGTTGCCACAATGCAAAGGCGCTATAGGCATCGAGCTCACGCACACGGCGGTACACCATCTCCGCATCGTTTTCGCGCAAATGGCGTTTGTACAACTGCGCTAGGCGCTCTAAATCTTCTAAGTCCAAGTCTTCCAGCTGCTGCTCCAGTTGCACGATGGTTTCTTGTTCTTGCTGGTATTGCAGATGTAAGACTTGCCAACGCGGGGCATTGGCTTGCCACCACTGTTGATCTAACTGCTTAATCGCCGCAGAAAAAGCCTTGCCAAGCAAAACACCTGCATGCCTAGGCGAAGGCGGCGGGATATACAAGCGCAAACCCAAAGCCTGTACCCGCTGGCGGGTGCAAGGCTGGGCTTGATGCTCAGCAGGCTCTTCCCGCAGCAGTTCGGCAAAGCGCTCTTCCACCGCGCGCGCTTTCGGCGGTTTGATTTGCCAAGCCGCCAGCCATGCATAAGGCCCAGTTTGCGGCTTAGCTAATTTACAGGCTAACTGCCAATATTGGCGCCAATGCTCATGGCGAATATGGTGCGCCACAATCGCGTTTTCGACCAAAGCCTCAGCCATGCGCTCGCGGCCATACATTTTGGCCACCACGGCATCAGCCGCCAGCTCCTCCATGCGTGCCAAGGCCAAACTGCTAGCCACAAAGCGCTGGCGCAAGCGCCCCACATAGGGTAGTGATAAATGCTTTTGCCCTAGGCTGTGTACCAGATTATCTGCATCGAGCTTAGGCAAGAGGCCAGACCAGCGGCGGTGCAAAGCGTAGAGTTGACCATGCTGCGCCGGCCCCTGCGCCGCGCCGCGCCAATGCGCATATTCTTGTGCGATTAAAGCCAGCATACGCTCTGGGCTGGCACTGGCCAAATAAGGCAAGCCAATATACAAATGCAGCTGCGTTTTACCCCAAAAATCCCAGCGCCTGCGTTCTTGGATGATCAGCGAAAAATCGTCCAGCAAACCTACCTTGCTAATCACTGGGGCTTGCAGTTTGGCGCGCATTTTTGCTAATTGCCGAAACAGCTCAGGCGCTTGCTCTGGCGTGACGGGATAAGCATCAATATGGGGCAGAGGCAATTGCAAACCCCATACATCCCAAGCCAGCAAGCCCACCGCCAATAAACACAAACTGGCGGCCAACAACCAAGCCTGAGCCAGCAACGCCCCTAGGCCCAAGCCCAAGAGCACGATAAAAAGCAGCACAGGCAGCCAGGCCAGTGTGCGTATCCACGCCAACTGCCGCTGCAAAGCACGGCGGTAGGCCGTGGTATTGGCGCTCGCTTGCAGCACGCTGCTTTGTTGCAGCGCCTCTAAAGAAGATAAATTCATGAACCGAACAATCAGGGCATATCGATAACAAAGCCCGCTAGTGTACGCAAAGCCACAGCAAGCCAGCCTGGCTACAGCAATAGCCCAAACTTGTAGCCGAGTACAAGCCAAAAAAAACCCCAGCCTTTAGCGGGCTGGGGATGAACCACCTTATTGGGGTGGAGGAGACAAAGGGTTACACATCAAATATGCAACGGAGCGAAGTATAAGACTTTTGCTGCAGTGCAGCAATTCAATCAGTAGATACCCTTAATGACCGCTTGGTTATTGCCCTGTGCAATCGCGCATTCGCCCCGCATCTGCGCACCAAAGCCGGACTTGAGCCGTACAAAACCAAGCTGCCACCAGCGACAACTGGCCTTGACGCATAATCTCAGGCCTTATTCTTAAAGTGAGCAAAAAGACATGGATTGCACGGTAACTTGGGTAGGCGCCCAAGCCGCTTCTGGCGGTTTGTCGAATATGAGTTTTTTGGCGCAGACAGGCTCAGGCCATAGCATCATGATGGACGGCGCGGTCAACGCTGAGCAACCCGCCATCAGCGGCGCCAATCTGGCTGCGCGCCCTATGGAATTGTTATTAGCGGGCGCGGGCGGTTGCAGCTCTTTTGATGTGGTGCTGATGCTGCAACGCGGCAGACACGCCGTGCATGGCTGCACCGTCAAAATCACGGCCGATCGCGCTGAAAGCCCGCCGCAAGTGTTTACCAAAATCCAGATGCACTTCACCGTGACGGGCAAAAACCTGCCCACGGCTGCGGTCGAGCGCGCTATACAAATGAGCCACGAAAAATATTGTTCCGCCACCATCATGCTGGGCAAAACGGCAGAAATAACAACCAGCTTTGAGATTCAAGAGATTTAAACGCTAGCCATGGATGCCAGCTTGGATGCCCAATTAGATGCCCATACGCAGCGCCAAGAGATACAAAGCCTGACTGCGGGCTTTGACCCGCGCCTGCTGCCTTTAATGCCTGCGCCTGTGCTGGCGCCGCAACTCGCGCCTGAGCAATTACAAGCAGCGTTTCTGCGCCAACGCTTCGCCCGCGGCCTGCCTGATTTAGCACCTATACCCTTGGAGCTGGCCGAACGACCCTGGCTAGATAAGCCCCTGACACCGAGCGCGGTACTGCTGCCGCTGGTGCAGCGCGACACCCTGCAAGTGCTGCTGACACAGCGCGCGGCCAGCTTATCCAACCATTCAGGGCAAATAGCTTTTGCAGGCGGGCGCATAGACCCCAGCGATGCCAGTGCCGTGGCCTGCGCCCTGCGCGAAGCGCATGAGGAGATCGGCTTAGCGCCTGAACATATTGAAGTGCTGGGCACGCTGGCGCCCTACACCACGGGCACAGCCTTTGAAATCACCCCTGTGGTGGCACTGGTGCGGCCTGGGTTTAGGCTCAGCCTCAACCCTGCTGAAGTCGATAGCGCCTTTGAAATCGCCCTGCCCCATTTGATGAACCCGCAAGCGCACTTCCAACAGCAGGCGCAGGCTGGCGGTGTGCAACGCCATTGGTGGGCCATGCCCAGCACCGACGAGAATGGGCAAGAACGATTCGTCTGGGGTGCCAGCGCCGGAATTTTGCGCAACCTCTACCAATTTTTACGAGCAGAAAACCCATGATTTTTCTAGCTATTTTCTTTGCCCTGCTGATAGAACAAGTGCGCCCATTGGGGGCGCACAGTGCGCCGCATCAACTGGCCAGATTGTGGGTGGCACAGGTGCTGCGCAGCTGCGATGCAGGCAGCATGGGCGCTGCGCGTTTGGCTTGGGCACTGGCCGTGCTATTGCCTGCGGCGCTGGCGCTGCTGGCGCATCATCTCTTGCAAGCTGGCGGCAACTGGCTGGCTTGGGCGGGTTTATTTGCTCTGCATGTCGGCGTGCTGTACTTAACCTTGGGTTTTCGGCAATTTAGCGCCTATTTCAGCAGCATCCGCGATGCGCTAGACGCTGGCGACGAGGACAGCGCGCGCAGCATTCTGGCCAATTGGGTCTATATCACCCCCAGCCCACAAAACCAGCACGGCATGGCACGCAGTGATATTTTGCGCAGCGTACTGGCACAGGCTAGCCTATCGGCGCACATTCATGTTTTTGGCGTCATCGTCGCCTACAGCTTAGGGGCGCTGCTGGGTTTGGGGCCTGCAGGCGCAGTCGCTTACCGCCTGTGCGAGCTGTTAGCGCGCACCTGCAGCCATGCAGAAAAAAATATCCCCAATCCCATCGCCGATAAACACCCGATCAGCCTGCCCATGCGCAGTTTGGCTAAAACCGCCTGGCATATATTCGACTGGCTGCCCGCCCGTTGCACCGCCATGCTCTACGCCATCGTCGGCAATTTTGAAGACGCTATCGCCAACTGGCGGGCACAAACCCAGGCTGCGGCTGCAGCCCCAACACCATTTGAAAACAATCCTATCGTCATCAGCGCCGCGGCTGGCGCTATTGGCGTGCAAATGGCTGCGGCCAATGAGCCAGCGGATCCGACATCAGCCGCATCCTCCAGCGATCTGAACCCGCCGCAATTGGGGCATTTGCAAGCCATGGTCGGGCTGGTATGGCGCAGCGTCGTCGTCGCCATGACTCTGCTGGCGCTGCTGACCATTGCAGGCACGGTTTAAACAACACCAGGTTTTTCCATACTGTGCATACTGCTCAAAACCTTGCGCAGCCGCAGCTACAGGCCTTATCGGTATAAGGCCCGCTACACACAAAGCAATGGCTAAGCGCCGCTTTCTTCGGTATTTTTTTAGGAGCTGCTCAGGCAGATTTGGCGGCTTAAAAGCCGTAAAACATACCTAAAAAAGAATGTGCATGGCCGGGCAAGAGGCCATGATCCCACTGGTGGAACAAATCAGCATGAACTCACCGTTTTCGGCTCGATCATGCCAAAATCAACCCGCATTAGCCCTTACCCAATATTGCCCTGCGTGGGTCTAGGGCATTGCGCAGGGCATCGCCCACTAGCGTGAGCAAGAGCAGCGTCAGCATCAATACCAAGACGGTGGATAAGCCTATCCACCAGGCATCTAAATTGGCTTTGGCCTGCCCCAGCAATTCGCCCAAGCTGGGTGCGCCCGGCGGCAAACCCAGACCCAAAAAATCCAGCGCGGTAAGCGACATGATGACGGCAATCATCTTGAAAGGCAGCAAGGTGATGATGGGCACCAGCGCATTGGGCAGGATGTGCGTAAAGATGATGCGCCCATGCCCTACGCCCAAAGCTTGCGCGGCACGCACATAATCCAAATTGCGATTGCGCAGATATTCCGCGCGCATATAGGCCGATACACCCATCCAACCAAACACACTGAGCAGCAACAGCAGCAGCCCCACGCTGCGGCTGAAAACCGAGGCGAAGATGATAAAGAGGTAAAGCTCAGGCATGGAGCGCCAGACTTCTTCGGCGCGTTGCCCCAGCAAATCGACCTTGCCACCAAAATAGCCTTGCAGCGCGCCCAGCGCAGCGCCCACTAGCGTCGTGATCAGCGTAACCGCCAAGGCCATCAGCACGGACAAGCGAAAGCCATAGAGCAGGCGCGCCAAAACATCGCGCCCTTGCTCATCCGTGCCCAGCCAATTGTCTGCACTGGGCGGCGCAGGGTTAGGCGCTTGGGCAAAATAATTGATGGTGCTGTAGTGATAGCGATTGGGCGGAAAAATCAGCCAATTGCCGTCTTGCGCAAACTGCTGCTGAATAAATGGGTCTAAATAATCGGTAGGCGTATAAAAATCGCCGCCAAAAGTGGTTTCAGGCGGGTTCGCAAAAATCGGCAGATAAGTTTTGCCTTGGCCGTTTTGCCCTTGGTAATGCGCCAGCAGCGGCTTGTCGTTAGACAGCAGCTCAGCGCACAGGCTCAGCCCAAACAGCAGCAGCAAGACCCACAGACTGATATAGCCCATGCGCTGCGCTTTGAATTTTTGCCATGCTCCCATCTGTTCTGCCTTATCTGTACTGCCTTATCTGTACTGCCTTATCTGTACTGCCTTATCTGTGCTGCCGGCTCTGTGCGGCCTTAAGCCAGCCGCACCCTGGGATCGACCCAGACATAAACCATATCGCTGACGATATTCATCACCAAACCGATCAAGGTAAACAAAAACAGCGTGCCCATGACCACGGGGTAATCACGCCGTATCACCGATTCATAACTGAGCAGCCCCAAACCATCGAGCGAAAACAGGGTTTCGATCAAGAGCGCATCGGCAAAAAATGCCGCAATAAATGCCGATGGAAAGCCGACCACGATGGGAATCATGGCATTGCGCAGCACATGGCGCCAGGCGATGCGGCGCTCACTCAAACCCTTGGCGCGGGCGGTGCGCACATATTGTTTGTGGATTTCTTCCAAAAACGAGTTTTTGGTGAGCAAGGTGGTAAAGGCAAAACTGCCCAACACCGATGCACCCACAGGCAAAGTGATATGCCAAAGATAATCTTTAACCTTGCCCCAGGCCGACAAATCCGCAAAATTGGGCGAAGTCAGGCCGCGCAGCGGAAACCATTGCATCTGCCCCGCCAAAAACACCAAAAGCAGCACACCCATGACAAAACCAGGTATGGCCACGCCGACCAAAACCAAAACGGTGGTGCTGGCATCAAAACGGCTGCCCGCACGCAAGGCTTTGGCTATGCCTAAGGGAATGGAGATCAGGTAGCTGATAAAAAAAGTCCATAAGCCCAAACTGATGGACACAGGCAGCTTTTCTTTGATGAGTGCCCACACGGGTTGGTGGTGAAAAAAGCTCTGTCCCAAATCAAAGCGCGCAAACTGCCCCAGCATTTTGGCAAAGCGCACGGGGGCGGGTTGGTCAAAACCATACAGGGCTTGGATTTGCGCCAGGCGTTCAGGATCGACGCCGCGCTGGCCTTGATAAATGCTGCTGCCCTCCGCCCCTGAGCCGCCTGCTGCCCCTGCGCCACGCAAGCCCGCGGCACCTGCAGACTTGGCTTCCATCAAATATTGTTCTACTGGGCCGCCAGGGACAAATTGCAGCACCACAAAAGTCAGCAACAGCACCCCAAACAGCGTGGGGATGATCAATGCCAAGCGGCGCAAGAAGTAAACCAGCATCTATCCTCCCTTGAAAATAATATGAATTTGATAGCTGCTCAGGCAGTTTTGGCGGCTTGAAATGCCAAAAAGATCCATATACGCGAATAGTTAAATTTCGTCATTGCGAGGAGCGTAGCGACGCGGCAATCCACCCCCTAGAAGATTTATTGACCGCAGTGGATTGCTTCGCTTCGCTCGCAATGACGAGCTTTAGGATTTTTGGGAAAGGCTTGCAACAACTAACGCGGCAATAGCCCCCAAGCATCCACCCCAGCAGCGGCCAAATATAGCACCGCTGGCCGATAGAATGGCGCATTGCTATGCACGCTTCGTCCCGCACCACCACTTTGCACCCATACTTGCTCAGGCTAACTCTTGGCCTGCTGTGCTTATGGGTCTTGGCAGGCTGTTCGCTGCTACCAAAGAAAGACGAACACAGCTTAGTGCCAGCCGATACGCCACCGAGCTTTGCGCTGCAAGTGCAGTGCAGCAATAGCGCCGTACGGGATTTACTCAGCGAGCATCTGGACCTGCAACGCTACCGCCACCTGCCCGATTTATCTGCTGCTGAAATAGACAATTTGATGAATCAAGCCACGCAAGACGCTAGCGATTTGCTGGCCACGCAGGGCTATATCAACCCCGAGATCCAGCTCGATTACTTACCAGCTGACGACAAAGAGAAGCTGCCGCGCATCGTGGTCAAAGTAGAAGTAGGCCAGCCCACCATCGTCACCAGCAGCAGATTAAAGTTTGAAGGCCATATCGCCACTGCGGTAGCCCTGCCCGAAACCATCCAGCGCCGCGTGATTCGGCAATTTTGGCAATTGCGCCGCGACCAGCGCTTTACCCAAGCGCGCTGGGACGATGCCAAAGCGCGGGCGCTGCGCGATTTGAATGCCGAACGCTATTTAGCTGGCCACATCGCGCAAAGCGAAGCCCTATTGGATGCAGATAAAAACCAAGCGCAATTGCAACTCACCCTGGACTCTGGCCCTGTGTATCACTTTGGCACGCCAGCAATTCAGGGCAATGTGAATTTTGAGGACGAAACAGTCAAACGCTTTTTGCGCCTGCCTAAAGGCGACCCCTACTCCCTCACCCGCTTGCTGCAAGCGCAACAGCGTTTAGTCGATACCGGTTTTTTTGATTCCGTGTTTTTATATATGGACCCTAAAGACGATCCCAGCGCCACGCCCGTGCAGGTGCAACTGTCTGAAGCCAAGCTGCAAAAATTGGTATTGGGCGTGGGGGCCAGCAGCAATAACGGCGGGCGCTTATCTGCTGAGCATGTTCATAACATTTCCCCTTTTTTTGGTTGGCGCTCCCACCTCAAGGGCAATCTCGATTTGCGTGAAAAGCATTTCAGCGCTGATGCCTTGAGCTTGCCCAGTGCCGATTACTGGCGCTGGTCTTTAGGCACCAGCTTTAGCCGCGAACAAGACGAAGGGCAAACCACACACTCCAGCACGGTGCGCGCCGGTCGCCTACAAACGGGCGACACCATAGACCGTGCTCTGTATTTGGAATACAACCGCTCGCGCTGGACGGTATTTGACGCCAGCGGCACCAACCCCAGCTACCCCACTTATTCGGCCTACACCGCCAATTGGGCGTGGACAGCGCGGCATTTCGATTCCATGACTTTCCCCACTGAGGGCTATGGTTTTGGTGTCGAGCTAGGCACCGGCCTAGCCGTGGGCAACGGCCAAAAAAGCCAAGCATTCAGCCGCGCATTAGGGCGCTGGCAAAGCTATCACCCGCTGGACGATTGGTTCCCCCCAAAAGATAGCAAATGGCGCAGGCAGAGCCTGGGTCGCCTTGCGCTACGCGCCCAAGTGGGTGCAGTAGTTGCCAAAAAAGATGCGCCCGTACCAGCCAAATTGTTGTTCTTAACAGGGGGCGATGGCAGCGTGCGCGGCTATCCCTACCGCGGCATCACCGCGCGTGATATTGCGTATCAGGGTAAAAACTATCCGCAGCCTGGGCGCTATCTGCTGGTCGGCAGCGCCGAATGGCAGCGCCCCATTTATATCGACGGCGCACGCAGCGATTGGGAAAGCGCCGTGTTTATGGATACAGGCGCGGTGGCCGACGAAGCGCAAAAACTGGCGTTGCAAACGGGTGTGGGCGTGGGCGCGCGTTGGCGCAGCCCTATCGGACCTTTTCAGGCCGATTTAGCCTATGGGGTCAAGCGCAAAAAACTG
Organism: uncultured Burkholderiaceae bacterium; assembly: GCA_964608575.1. Lineage (GTDB taxonomy): Bacteria > Pseudomonadota > Gammaproteobacteria > Burkholderiales > Burkholderiaceae_C > JAMIFN01. Next base: position 14,430 of record CAZSPW010000029.1, read on the forward strand.
CGCCTGCATCTCTCGGTTGGCTTTGTGTTTTAGGG
>CAZSPW010000029.1:14564-18890 GCA_964608575.1 uncultured Burkholderiaceae bacterium
AAAAAGCGGCGCTCTCGCTGGCTGCGCTGGCCAGCCAAAATTCTTCTGGGCTTCATCAGCCTATGCTTGACTGCTGCGCTGCTGTTGGCGCTGGCTTTTGCCGTCTGGGGTGGGCAAGAAGGCTCTTTAGCCAATACCCTGACGCTGTTGCAAAAACTGCATCTGGTCAAGCACGCCCAGGGTGTCACAGGCTCTCTGGCACAGGGCGGGCGCATCGCCCAACTGGAAGCGCAATTTGGCGACACCACCATCAACGCCGCACAAGTACAACTGCAATGGCAAACCAACACCTTGCTGCAAGGCAAATTGCATATTCAAAAAATTGCCGCAGCACAGTTACACATTCACATCCAACCCCATGCTCAACCCAGCCCTGCCAGCACGGCGCCACGCAGCTTGGCTCTGCCCCTAGCGGTGCAAGTCGATAGCCTAGAGCTGGGTGAGCTGGCAGTATTTTCAAACCCCAAAGACGCGCAAGCCACTTGGTCGGCCACCGATATAGCAGGCCATTACCAATACCAAGATAGGCAACACCGTGCCGCGATTAGCGCGATGCAAATGTATGGCGGCCAATACCAAGCGCAGGCGCAATTGGGGGCGAAATCGCCCTTTGCCCTGCAAGCGGCAGCCAGCGCCCAACTGCCCCTAGCGGCCATGCCAGATGCGCCACCATTAGTGGCGCAATTACAGGCACATGGCAGCCTGCTAGATATACGCGCCCAGCTCAATGCCAGCACCGATACAAGTGCAGATGCCAACGCTAAGGCCAAGGCCAAAAACAGCGCCAGCAACAACGCCAAGCCTAGCAGTGTGCGGCTGCAAGCGCGCATCCAGCCTTGGGGCAAACTGATGCTGCAAGAGCTGCAAGGCGAGCTGTCCCAGCTTGACCTCAGCCTGTTTGCGCCGCAACTGCCCGTCACGAATATCAGCGGCCAATTGGTGCCGCAATTAGCGGGTTTGAGCACCGCAGAAAATGCGGGCGACACCTTAAACATAGACCTGCACAACACCGCCGCTGCGCCTTGGGATCAGGCTGGCCTACCCATTAGCCGCGTACAAGGCCAACTGGTTTGGCAAAACGAACAATTGCGCGTGCCCAAACTGACGCTGTACAGCGGCGCCGGCCATATACAAGTACAAGGGCAGTGGCAAGCCGATCAAGGCGCGTGGCAAGTGCAAGGCCAAGTGGCCGATCTCGATTTGGCCCAGCTCTACACCGCCTTTGCCAGCAGCCGCGTGCAGGGTCGCATACAAGCTGACCAAGGCGCGCCCATAAGGGATGAAAACGACAACCCCAGCCTTGCGCCCATCAGCTTTGCAGTGCATCTAAACAATAACGCAGGTGCTGGCAATAGCAGGGACAAACTCGATATCCGCAGCGCCCAAGCCGAAGGCAGCTGGCAAAACGGCGCATTGCATCTGCCCAAAATACACTTGCATAGCAGCGATGCGCAGTTGCAAGGCAGCACGCACTACCAAAGCCAAAAGCAGTCAGCACAAATCGACATCACGCTCAGCGCGCCTGGCATAAACGGCCAAGCCCAAGGGCAAATCAGCCCGCAAACTGGACAAGGGCAATTGCAACTGCATCTGAAAAACGCCCGCGACTTCAGCACTTGGTTGGCGCGTTGGCCGGGTATGGATATACCGCCGCTGGCGGGCAGCGCACAAGCACAAGCCAACTGGCAAGGCGGCTGGGAACAATTGCAACTCAAAACCAATATCACCAGCCCAGAACTGCGCTTGCTGTCGCAAACCAAAATCCGTAAGGATTCTGCAAAAAATGGCGCAAAAACTGCCTCAGTAGCTACTGAAAGCGCAGCAGATTTACGCGTCAGCCAATTGCAATTGCAAGCCAATGGCGCTTTAAGCCATCTGCAAATTGCGCTCTCGGGCCATTGGGCACAAGGCGGGCAATACGGGCAAGCACAAATACAAGCCCAAGCCAAAATACAAACCGCGCCCACGCTGCAAATGGCGCTCACTACCAGCCGCGCTGAATTCAGCATGGCCGAGCAGGCTACCCCCTTAGCTGCTGGCTGGCAATTGGTGCAGGCTGCACCTATCGCCTTGCAGTGGCAGGCAGGGCATGCGCGCTTGGCCGCAGGCGGCTTGCGTTTGACTGCCCCACAACGCCTGCCCGTGGGAGCGCAACGCAGCCTATTGCTGGAGTGGAAAGAGAGCGAATTGGTGCAAGCTGCAAACGGCGGCATCGCCAGTGCGCACAGCAGTGGCCAGCTTTTGGGCTTGTCACACACTTGGCTGGAGGCGCTATCGGGCGCATCCCTGGCTGAGATGGGTTTAGCTGGGCAAATTTTGCTCGATGCCCGCTGGTCTGTACGCCTAGATCAACATCTATCCATCAATGCCAGCGTGCAGCGGCAAAGCGGGGATTTTTATTTGCGCGAGCACGAAAATCTGCGCGTCCGCAGTCAAGCCTCCAGCACGGCAACACAGCAAAATGCAGGCCTGCGCGATGTCTATTTGCGCCTAATAGGCAACGATCAGCAATTGCGTTTGCAAGCGCTCTGGGATAGCGCCCATGCCGGCCGCGTACAGGCCGATATCGTCAGCCGTTTGCAGCGCCAAAATGGGGCTTGGCATTGGCCTGAGAACAGCCCGGTCCAGGGCAGTATCGCCGCCGATTTACCTACCTTGGGGCTGTGGTCGGCTTTAGCCCCAACGGGCTGGCGTGTGGGCGGCAATATGGCCTTAAATGCCAGCATCAGCGGCAGCCGCATTGCACCTGATCTGCGCGGGCAGGTACGCTTGCAAGAGCTGTCTATGCGTTCCGTGTTGGATGGCATAGAGCTTAAAAATGGACAGCTACTGGCGCGTTTTGCTGGCACACGCATGGATTTGGAACGCTTTCACATTGAAGGTGCTGAGGGGCAATTAAATGCCGCAGGCAGCCTGCAATGGGAGGCGGGGCAGCCCAGCATGGATATTCAAATGCAGGCCAAACGCCTGCGCGCATCCAATCGCCCCGATAGGCGCATCACCATCAGCGGCGATGTGCAGGCGGGCTTGCAAAACAAGCGCATCAGTCTCAAAGGTGCATTAACGATCGATGAGGCGCTGATTTTGCTCGCCGATAGCAGCAAGCCAGCTTTAGGCGCTGATGTGCGCATCGTGCGCAAACAGCAGGCCCAGGAAAGTGCGGTGACCGTCCCCAGCGAAGAGCAGTTGGCTGCTGAGGAGGCCGCCAGCAAAGCCGCTGTGCAAGCCGCGCTTGCACCATTTACCCAAGAGAAAAATGAGCCAGCCTGGGCGCTAGATGCCGTTGTGCAGTTGGATATGGGCAAAGACACGCGGGTGCGCGGCATGGGGCTGGATACGCGCTTGGGCGGCGTGCTCACCATCCAAGCCGTGAGCGAACAAACCACCAGCGGCGGGCAGATCGCCTTACGCCCCGAAATTGTTGGCACCTTGCGCACCATCGGTGGCGAATATCGCGCCTATGGCCAGTGGCTAGACATAGAAGAGGGCTTGATGCGTTTTACTGGCCCCTACAACAATCCGCAACTCGATATCCTTGCCATACGGCCACGCACTGAAGAGCGCGTGGGCGTGCGCATCACGGGGCCTGCCAGTAACCCACGCGTGGCACTGTATGCAGAAAATGCCATGCCCGATTCAGAAAAGCTAGCTTGGCTGATTTTGGGGCGCGAAGGCAGCAACGGTGGCGCTGAAGCGGCTATGTTGCAGCAGGCGGCGGTGGCCTTATTGGGCAGTGGCAGCAGCGGCGGCGGCTTGGCACAAAGCATAGGTTTGGATGAGTTGGGCTATCGCTCAGCCGAGACCAATAGCGACGGCACAGTGCGCGAGAGCAGCATCAGCATAGGCAAACGGCTCTCGCGCCGCCTGTATCTCAGCTATGAACGCAGCCTCTCTGGGGCATTAGGCACGCTTTATGTCTTCTACGATATTTCACGCCGCTTCACCCTGCGTGCACAAACCAATGAAGAGGCCAGCGCCGTGGATATCATTTTTACACGCCGCTACCAAAGCTTACTACCCAGCAAACGCGCGGCCCTAGAGGCGGCAAGCGAGCGCGAACGCCAAGCCCAGATCGAGGCAGACGCTGCGCGCAACAACACCAAACCTGCGCAAGAAAAATCAGCGCCAAATACGCCAAAAACGCCGTAGAATCTGCCTGAGCAGCTCACTTTTTCATATCAACACTATGCCCCAACTCGCCGACCTCATAGAACACACTGCCCAGCGTTTTGAGGCCGCAGCTATCGTTTTGGGGCAAGGCACGCTCAATTACATCGACGAAGCCGCTTGGCTGCTGCTGTGGGCAGCGGGTTTGCCGCTGGATAC
>CAZSPW010000030.1:0-3121 GCA_964608575.1 uncultured Burkholderiaceae bacterium
TCGCGCAGTTTGTCCACGGCATCCACGGCGGTTTCCACGGCGGTGAAGTAGCCGATGCTGTGGTCTGTGCCCCAAATATCGTTGTCTATGGTGCCAGGCAGACCGATGACGGGGATGCCGTGCTCCTCGCTCAGCGCCGTGGCACCACGAAAGCTGCCATCGCCGCCGATGACGATCAGGCCACCCACCCCTGCGGCACGCAAATTGGCGGCAGCCTGGGCGCGGCCTTCGGCCTGCATAAAGGCTTTGCTGCGCGCCGTCAGCAGCATGGTGCCGCCGCGTTGCAAGATATTGGCCACATCGCGTGCGCCCAGTAGCTGCAAATCGTTTTCTATCAGACCGTTATAACCACGGCGCACACCTATGGCTTGCAGACCACGGGCGCAGCAGGCGCGCACCGCAGCGCGGATGGCAGCATTCATGCCGGGGGCATCGCCGCCGCTAGTGAGTATGGCAATTTTTTGCATGGTCAAATCTTTGTGCTTGCCCATTAGGGCTTTAGCGTGGCTGCACCACGGTGCGTACTGCGCCTTGCATATTCAGTATGCGGCTGCTGTTATCCCAATCCATCTGCTGGCCTTGCAAATCTAAATGGCCACGGCTGCTGCGCACACCACCGCTGGCGTGCAGGCGCTGGCCGTTGTCAAAAATGCGTACTTTGGGCGCTTGCACACGCAACGCATCTTGCCCGGTTTGCGTTTGCTGCAATTGCACCTGCCCCATCAGGGTGATGTCGCTGCCGTCGTCTTGCCCCAGCGCACGCGCGGCTTGGGCTTGTGTGCGCTTGCCGTTTGCGGCGCTAGCGTCTTGCTGCAATAAGCGCGGCTGCTGCATATCTATCTCGCCATTATTGAAGTGCAATAGCTGCGTACCGCGCAGGCTTTGCAGCACTTGGCCACTGGGGCTATACACCGCGCTAGCAAAATCGCGCATGGCGTAATCTTGCTGGCGCTTGGTCTCAGGCGCAGGTTTGGGTGCAGTGGTGACAGGCGTGCGCTGCACCAGCCACCAAGTGCCCAGCGCCAATAGCGCCATCAAAGCGGCGGGCAGGTACAGATGCAGCAATTGCGCAGCGCGGGAAAAAAAACGGGGTGCAGGCATGGTGCGATTGTAGAAGGCCAAGGGAGCGGGCAGTGTGTCGGCATCTTGCAACATCCACGTCCAAACTTTTGTTGCACGCACATGTGTTTCAGACCTAGAAACTTCTAGAATCGTAAGGAGTTGCCATCATTGTTTTGCTATTGCTTATTTCATGATGGTTGTGTGCTTGGCGCTAGCCAAAGCGATTCACTAGGAGCGAGAATGAACAAAAAGCTTGTCTTATCCGTTGTATTGACGATGACTTTCCTAGGGACACTGACAGCTTGTGGAGGCGGTGATGGCCCCTTTGCTAAGCCAACAGAAACACCAACGGCGACACCAACTACAACTGCGACTCCCGTCCCCTAAGGGCTTTTTGATTACCATCGCACAAAACCCAGCCTTGGCTGGGTTTTGTTATTGCGCTTTCCAAGTGTGGACATTGTTCCATTTTTGGAATAGTGCAGCATTGCTCTTGTTTTGGATAAGATTTTTCATCATCAAAAAGCCCAAAAAAGCCGTTGATATTGTCTGAGCAGCTCATTTTTTTGATGTGATTTCTTGGAGCTTTCATCTTTAGCCGCCCCTACCCCAGCTTTCGCTGGGACAGGCTCTAGCTCCCCTCCTAGGGGGAGGAAATCAATGCCTATGCACCCGCCTGCAAATTCCCACGGCGGTGTTTTTCCAACTGCACTTGGTATTGGCCGCAGGCTTGCAGCAGCACATCCACCAGTTCCCGCGCAGCGCCCATGCCGCCCGTGGTTTGGGTCACAAAGTGCGCGGCAGCCTTGGCTTCGTGGTGGGCATTGGCAGGGGCGCAGGCAAAAGCGGCGTGATGCAGCAGCGGCAAGTCTGGCCAGTCGTCGCCCATGGCGGCAGCTTGGCTCCAATCCAGCCCCAAACTGGCCAGCAGTTTTTCAGCTGCGGGCAGTTTGTCTTCGGTGCCTAGGGCAAATTGCGTGACACCGATATGCGCCAAGCGCGTACGCAGGGCGGGTGAATCGCGGCCGCTGATGATGGCGGGCACTATGCCTGCGCGTTGCAGCATTTTTAGACCGTGGCCGTCGAGCGAGTGGAAGGCTTTGAGCACTTCGCCTTGTTCGGAGTAATACAGCTTGCCGTCAGTGAGCACACCATCTACATCAAAAAACACCACGCGCACGGCTTTGGCGCGGGTCAATAGCGTTTCGGGCAGAGCCAGAGGGCTGTGGGGTACGAGACCAGAGGTGGGAACAGGAAGATTCATGGTTTCATCTTATCCCAAGAAAAACCTTTGCACTGCACTTCAAACACTGTACGGCTGTAAGTCAAATCAAAGCTACACCCCAAACCCCCCCGCCACTGCCAAGGTCTGGCCGGTGATGTAATTGGCTTTGTTCGATGCCAAGAATACAGCGGCGTTGGCAATGTCTTCGCCTTTGCCAAAGCGGCGCATAGGCAACATGGCTTTGACCATGGCCTCCCATTCAGGGGTGAATACGCCTTGCGCTTTGAGTTTGAGGAACATCCCCGCCTCGATCACGCCCACCAGCACGCTATTGGCGCGGATATTGAACTGCCCTTCTTCGCTGGCTATGCCACGAATCACGGCTTCGTTAGCCGCTTTGGGGATAACAGATAGGCCGTCGCGTGCGGGCCAAATCAGGTGGCCGCCTGAGCCGATATGCACAATGGAGCCACCGCCTTGCGCCCTGAAATGTGGGATCAGGCCACGGCAGAGTTTGTAAAAACCTGTCACCTCGGCATGGATGTGCTCGTTCCACAATTCGTCGGTAAATTCCGAAATATGCAGCTGGTGCGCCACACCAGCGGCGGCAAACACCAAGGTGTGGATGCGCCCATGCTGGGCAATAGCGTCGGCAATCACGCGCTCTATGCCTTGCAAATCGGCGGCGTTGAGCTGGTGTACGCTGGCTGTGCGGCCTTGGGCAGCTATCCCTTGCGCCACAGCCTGGCCTGCGGCCTCATTGCTGTTATAGGTAATGGCGACATCGCTGCCATCGATGGCAAATTGCTGCGCAATAGCAGCACCCAAGCCGCC
>CAZSPW010000030.1:3221-18596 GCA_964608575.1 uncultured Burkholderiaceae bacterium
CGACATCGCTGCCATCGATGGCAAATTGCTGCGCAATAGCAGCACCCAAGCCGCCAGAGCCCCCGATGATCAGCGCTGCGCCTGGAGGGAAAAGATGGGGTGTCATGGCAAAAGCCTCCTTTATTCAATAGATTGCATAGGCAGTTTACTGGCCTCCAACAGCCTGCCATAACTCCTTTTTTATGAGCTGCTCAGGCATATTTGACGGCTTATAAAGCCTATTTCATGCTTAAATTCTTCCTGCAGCACGCACGCCTTCAGCGGTGCGTTTAATGGCGTCTAACAAGCTGACCTTGGGTGTCCAACCCAAATCGCGCCGAATTTTTTCTATGCTGTAGTAGTGGTCAGTGGCCATGTACTGAATAGAAAAGCGCGTCAAGCCGTTTTCGGCGTTCAGCGTGCCGCCTTTTAAGGTATCCCAAAACTCGGCCACGCTGGCTACCGCATAGGCCAGCCAATAGGGCACTTGGCCTTTAATCGGCGGGTAGCCCCAGTGCGCAATCAGGCGCTCGGCAAATTCAAAAAAAGGCATGGGCTCACCATTGGTGACGAAATAGGCCTGGCCTGCAGCAGGGCTGCCTGGTTCCAGCTTCTGCTCGCAGCAGACGATGGCATCGACCAGATTATCGATATAGGTGAAATCCCATTTCTTCTCGCGCTGGCCTACTTGGCGGCTGAGTTGCCCTTTTTTCACCTTGTCGATAATGGCAGGCACCAAACGCCCATCGCCCGCGCCAAAAATCACATGCGGGCGCAGCGCGCAAACCAGCGTATTGCCCTTGCCAGAAACATTGCTGCTAAAAGCCAGCGAGAGCTTTTCGGCTTCCAGCTTACTATCGGCATAGGGCGCTTGGCTTTGCGTGGTGTAGGGCAGGCTTTCATCGCCGCCACGAATGTCTTTGCCTTCATAAACCACAGAAGCCGAAGACACATAAACCAAGCGCGGCATTTGGTGCGCTTCGCAGGCGGCGAGGATGTTTTTGGCACCATCGAGGTTCACCGCCCACACATCTTCCACGCGGTTATGCTTGGTATGCACCAGCGAGGCGTTATGGATGATGCTATCGACGCCTTTACAGGCAGCGATAACGGCGGCTTTATCGCGTACATCCAGTTTGATAAATTCCACGCCCGCAAAGGCGGGGGCTTGAATGGGCTGGTCATTCAAATCGGCGCAAATGGTACGGTAGCCTAACGCGTTGAAGCGTTCCACAAGGGCGCGGCCAACAAAGCCTAGCCCACCAGTGATGAGTACGGTTCTTTTCATGGATAGCTCGTGTTTATTCGGCGTGGGGATGGACTTTTTTCAAAGCGTCTTCAGTGGTGCCGAACAGCTGATCCCAAAAAGGAAAGATATTGGCGTAATTGACGCGAAAAAGTTGGTGGTGCGCATCGTGCTTGCGCGCCCAAAAGCTAAATAGACGCAGCGCGGGGTGGCTAGGCACTAAGCTGGAGTGCACAATCAAATTGACCGAGCTGTAGATAAAGTAAATGATGGCAAAAGACAAATGGCTGATCGGCGCAAACAAGCCTATAACAGCAAACAAAATCCACAGCGCGCTGGTAGCCTCTAATGGGTTCAAATAGCTCGACTGCGAAGCCGTAGGATTACGCACCCAGTGGTGCGTGCCGTGCATATAACGCATCATCTTGGGGTGGTGTGCCGCACGGTGAAACCAGTAATAAATAAAGTCGTACACCAGCAAAACGCCCAACACCTCGCCCACGGTGCGCGCTAGGCCTGGAGCCCAGTTGTTGGCAAACACCGTATCACCAAAATAGACAAAAAACCAGATGAACCACAGCAAAGACATGGCTTGATTGAGCGTGCTGTTGATGATTTGCTTGCCCAAGCTATAGCGGTTACGCGCATAGGGGCGGATGCGGTGTTGGGCAAAACGCGGGCTATGCGCCAGATATTCCAAACTAGCAACCAGTACGCCTGCAAAAGCGCTGATGGCTGCAAATACGCCCCAAAAAGCAGGAGTGAGAACAGCAGTGGTAAACATAAACATGGCTTAACTATTTCCAAGTTAAAACTTATCGCCTGCTTGCGCACGCAAATAATGCAGCTTTTGCAGCAGACCGGGGGCAAACATCAGGCGAATCATGCGCCGCGCCTGCACATAGTCACCCGCCTGCACGGGGTAAAGGCGTGGCACCACGCCCAGGTTCCAAAAACGGTCTTTCAGCAGCGCCTTGGGGTTGGTGTAGCCGCGCAGGCCATCGCGTCCATTCATACGGCCAAAGCCTGATTCTTTTACGCCGCCAAAGGGCAGGTTCTGGTTCAAATAGCACATACCAAAATCATTCAGCACCGTAGCGCCCGCTTCAATCTGGCGGGCGATGCGCTCGGCACGCGCCTGGTTTTTGCTGAAGACGGAGGACTGCAGGCCAAAGGCCGTGCCGTTGGCAATACGCACCGCCTCAGCATCAGTTTCAAATTTCATGATGAGCAGCACAGGGCCAAACACCTCTTCTTGCGCAATGCGCATATCCGGGTGCACATCGACCAACACGGTGGGCGGGAAAAAGTTGCCTTTGGCGTAATCGCCCTCTGTTAGTCGCTTGCCGCCCACCAGCGCCTTGGCACCGCTGGCCAGCGCGTCATCCACCAAATCTTCAATGACTTTGACTTGCAGGGGCGAGCAAATTGCGCCCACATCCACGCTGCCGGGCTGCGCCGCATGGCCTTGGCGCAATGAAGCAACAAGGTTTTGCACCTGTTGCACAAAACGATCGTAAATACCCGCTTGCACCAGCACGCGCTCAGGCGCGACGCAGCTTTGCCCCAAATTCACGAAGCAGCCGCCCAGCGCGCTGTGCACGGCGCGGTCTATATCGGCATCGTCACACACAATCAGCGGGTCTTTGCCGCCCAGCTCCATCACGGTAGGCGTTAGGCGCTGCGCGGAATCTGCCACGATGCGCCTGCCGTTTGCCACCGAGCCAATGAACAAAATTTTTTGCACATCAGCACGCACCAGTGCCGCGCCGGTAGCACCGTAGCCATTGAGGATTTGTACGGTGTCGCGGCTAATGCCGTGCTGGTCAAAAACGCTGTTGATGAGCTGCTGAAAAAGTTGCGTGCTCCAGGCCACGGCCTCAGATGCTTTGAGCACCACGGCGTTGCCCGCCATCAACGGGTCAGCAAAGCTGGCAAAGATATTTTGAAAAGGGTAATTCCAGGGCACGATGGCCGCCACCACACCCAGCGGGCGATATTCGATGTGGCCTTTTTTGTGCAGCAGTGGCCCGCCTTGAGAGACTTTTTCGGGCTTTAAATAGCGTTCGCCATTTTTGATAAGCCAGCGGATTTTGTTCACCGAAGTCATGACTTCGCCCAGCGCGGCGTTTTCAAAAGTCTTGCCACCGTCTTGCACCACGGCCGCACAAATGGCGTCCATATGGTCCAAAATGGTACGCAGCAGCGTGGTGAAAACGGCGCGGCGTTTAGCAAAACTGGTTTGCGCCCAAGCCTGCTGCGCCACATGGGCGCGGGCCACGGCGGCGTCCACTTCGGCAGGGCTGAGAGCCGCTACTTCGCCGAGTTTTTCGCCTGTGGCGGGGTTGAAGCATTCGATGATGGTGGGGTTCATAGGTGCTCTTTACTATTTTTTTGATAGCTTCTCAGGCAGATTTTTCGGCCTTAGCGCCGTATTCATTCAGTAAAATCTGCGCCCCACGCCAGCCCAGCATCATGGCTGGTGCGTTCAAGGCCGACACAGGGATTTCAGGCATTAAACTCGCATCCATGACGCGCACATTGACCAGCCCTTTGACGCGTAAATCCGCGGGCGCTACGGGCGCAGCGGCATCTGCGCCCATGCGGCAGCTGCCCGCAAAGTGGTAGGTCGTCATGCTGGCTTTGTGTATCCAGTTCCATAAAGCTTTGCCGTGCACGCTAGGCTTAGCGCCCTTAGAAAGCGCCTTGGGTTTTAGCCCCGCCAAACTGGTTTGCGCCACCATTTGCCGCGCACGGGCTATGCCTTGCTCCATCAAAGCGCGGTCGCGGGCTGTGCCATACCAGCCTGGGTCTATGGCGGCGGGCACTGCAGGGTCGGCGCTTTGCAGGCGTATCTGCCCACGCGCTGTGGGCTTGCCAAGAATAACGACGATGGCAAACACATAATCGACAAAACCGCGCACGGGCACCAGCTGAAAAGCGCCGTCTATGAGTTTGCGCAGCGCCCAAGTCAGCTGCGCTCGTGCAGGCAGGTAGCGGGGCAGTGCCATGATGGGCAGCATGCGCTTCATGGCCTGCTGCATAGACGCGGGCGCAGCGTAGAGCACCCAACACATCTCGGGGGCGCCAGAATGGCCGTCGGCGGTGTCAAAGGCATAGACCTGCGGATAAGCAAAATCCAGCGCTTTTTTGCTGCGGTAAAACAGCGGCACATTGGGGTGATCTTGCAGGTTTTGCCCCACGCCAGGCGCGTCGCACACCACGCCAATACCGTGCTCTTGCAAATGCGCGGCTTCGCCCACGCCAGACAACATCAGCAAGCGTGGCGTTTCCAGCGCGCCAGCGCAAAAAATCACTTCCTTGCCCACGGCCACACGCTGCAATTTGCCGTCTTTGCGGTAATGCACGGCTACCGCTTTTGTGGCATCAAATTCAACGCGTTCCACCTGGGCGCGCAAAGTGATGCGCAGGTTCTGGCGCAGTGCCCCGCCTTTTTCCTCCATCGGCTCTTTGATAAAGGCGCGGTAAGAGCTGCGGCGCTTGGTGCCGTCGTCATTCATGGCATTGGCGCCCACTTTGGCGGCCAGATTGCCTGTGTTCAGGCCGTCTTCATGCACCATGCCTACGCCTTGGCAGGCGGCAATAAAAGCGCGCACAAAAGGTGTGGTGGGGCGTGGGCGCGGGCGCAGCGCTTGCTCCACCGCCGCAAACGCAGGCACGCAATCGGCATAGCGCCAGCCAGCTGGCCAATTAGCAAAATCGGCAGCGTCGCCCCGGGTGTAAACCATGCCATTGACCGAGCCTGAGCCGCCCATGCCCCGCCCTGTGCCCAGGTATTTGCGCCCCATATCCTTCAACTTGGCGCTCATGCGCGGCCACATGGTCGCATCGTTGGCAAAAGCGTCTTTGAAACCGTCGGCACGCAAGGTTTCGGGGTGGGCTTCTGCGGCTTCGCCCGCCTCTAGCAACAGCACGCTATGCCCTGCCTGTGCCAGCCGCCCAGCCACTATGCAGCCCGCCGAGCCGCCGCCAATGATGACAAAATCTGCCGGGTTGTCTGGAGCCATGAGTGAGAGCCGCTATACTTTCGCCAAATCAGGATGCTGATGTTTTATCAGCACCCTGATTCTAGGCCAAAACATCAGGGCGCTGACAATAACTGCATCCATATTTTTATAGGTATAAACCCCAGTGCAAACGGGATTCATCTGGTCTATCGACCTTCTCAGCCATTTGGTGCGTCAGCAAATCAATGCCTTGCTGGCGCCACTGGGCTTGACTTTTCCAAAATACTCGGCTTTGAAAGCCATAGAAGATAAGCAAGCGCTAACCAATGCAGATTTAGCACGATCTTGTTTGGTGCGTCCCCAGACCATGAATAGCGTGGTGCGCGATTTGCAAGCCGCAGGCTTGATCAGCGCCGCTGCTGCACCGGATCACAATTTAAAAATTCTCTACAGCCTCACGCCCCAGGCAAAGGAGCTGTTGGCCCAAGCCCACGCCATCGTGCAAGGGCTAGAAAATGCTTTTTTAGTGGGGCTGGGTGAAGCCAAGGTGCAAGAAATGCAAGAGATGATGCAAAACACCTTGGCGCGTTTACAGCGGGCCGATGCGTCGCAATAGACAGGAACGCAGCCGGGACGCAAAAAGCGCGCCAAGCCACTCTCCAGTTACAGCGCCTCTTGCCGCAATTGCGCTGCCGACTTAGGCGAAATCCATCCAGGCGCGACATCGAACACGGTTTTAGCGCCATGCAAGCCCATAGCCGCCATACGATGCACCGCGCGGGCGTAAGCCACCAGTACGCTGGCGGTGAATTCAGGGTTGCTGCCCAGTTGTAAGCGATATTCCACCACTTGCGCTGTGCCTGCGCCCGTGTTGCCGCTGCGAATGACAAAACCGCCGTGGGGCATGGTGTTGTGTTCCTTGGCCAAAGTGTCGGCGCTGATGAAGTTCACGGTGGTGTCGTATTCATCAAAATAGTGCGGCATGGTGACGATGGTTTGGCGCACGGCTTCGGCATCTGCGCCTTCAGCCAGCACCACGAAGCAATGGCGCTCGTGTTTTTGGCGGGTGCTGAGTTGCGGGCGGCTGCCGCTGCGCACGGCGGCAATGGCCGCCTCAGACGGAATAGTGTATTGCACACCGCCAGCTACGCCAGGCACACGGCGTATGGCGTCTGAATGGCCTTGGCTCAAGCCCTTGCCCCAGAAGGTGTAGGTGTCGCCCTCAGGCAGCAGGGCTTCGCCCATGACGCGGTTGATGGAGAACATGCCGGGATCCCAGCCTGCGGAAATCAAGGCTGTGGTTTTGCCCGCCTGCGCGGCCGCATCCACGGCGGCGAAGTGTTCAGGAATGCGGGCATGGGTGTCAAAGCTATCGACCAGATTGAATGTAGCCGCCAAGGCAGGCGATTGCACAGGCAGATCATCTTTGGAGCCGCCGCAGAGGATGAGGACATCCAATTGGCCTTGCTGCGCGTCCAAAGCCGCCATTTCGAATACAGGCGTGCTGGCGTACAAGGTTTGAACTTGTGCAGGTGGGCGGCGGCTGAATACACCAGCGACTTGCATATCGGGGTTTTGCGCGATGGCAGCTTCTACCCCGCGCCCTAAATTGCCATAACCAATGATGCCTATGCGTATGGGCGAAGTGGGTGCTGTATGGCTAGTCATGCGCGCTGTCCTTTTGCTGTGTGCTGAAGATGAAAGAAAGGACAGGATTCTAGGCGCTTTCAGCGGATATTCATTATTAAAAACATAGCTGCTCAGGCAGTTTTTACGGCCTAAAATGCCAAAAAGGCCATGAAAAATCAGTGTTTTTTGCTTGGGTGGATGAGGACTATTCCACTGATGGAACCATTTGCCGATAAAAGACTATTTATGGCCGAGTTGTTCCAAATTTCAAACTCATCAGTCTTGCAATAGAGCATAAGCGGCGCGCAGGCGCTGGGCATCGCGCCCCCAGCTGCGATCTGCAGGCAAATGGCGCAGCCAAGCCATGCGTGCCGTGGTATGCGCCACATCAGCTTGTAAAGTGGGGGTGCTGGCGGCTGCGGCTAACCAGTTTTGCCACACTTGCCTTGCCTGCGCCATGGCACCCACCTCTTGCAAATACAGCGCAGTGGAATGGCTGTAGGCTAAGACATCGCGCAGCTGGCACAGGGACAAGGGCAAGGCGGCACTAGGATCGTCTTCAAAATCCACCGCACCCAAAACACCGTCTGCACAGCGCACGATATTGCGGGCAAAGGCTTGGCTTAAACACTGCCCACGGGCGTGTACGCTGGTTAAAAAATCCCATCCTTCTTGCCACAAAGCCAGGCTGCGCTCTATCTGCCCTGCACCCGTAGCGCTTGCAATTTCATCCGCCAGTGAGGGGGCGTGCTGCCCTATTGCACCCAAATGGCTCATCAAAAAACCATCCGCTTGGCTAGCCAAAACCTGAGGCACGCGCACGCCAGCTGCGCACAAGGTTTGCAGGCGCTGCACTTCCGTAGCAATCGCTGTATTTCCGCCCAAATTGGGCACAGGTTTGAGCGCAGGCATACGCGCTAGCCAGGCTATCACGGCCATGAGGCGATAGCGCCCCATGCCGTGGCGCTGGCCAGCTTTTTTCAGCCAGACTTGCTGCTGCCCCCCATCGGCCATGGGTAAAGCGTAATGTGCGACTAGCCCTGCCTGCTGCGGGCATTGCCGTGCTAAAAAGTCTGCGTACCAATCTGTGTTGTTCAAATGCCGACCCACCCAAAAAGAAAGGCTGGTGAGCACCAGCCTTTGCGCTATGTCGTAGTTACCAGCAGTATAAGCGTCGGCGCTTATTTAGCCCCAGTAATTTCCACCTCAATGCGGCGGTCAGGTTGCAAACAGGCTATCAATTTAGCCGCAGGCAAGCTGCGCGGGCATTGCTCAAGCGAGGTCACAGGCTGCGTGGACGCTACGCCTGCGGTGTGTACGCTGGCACTGTGCACTTGCGCGCTTTGCAAATAGGCTTTCGCTGTTTCTGCGCGCGCTAGGCTCAGGCGCTGGTTGTAAGTGGGGTCGCCCAAGCGGTCGGTATGGCCAGTGATTTTCAAACTGAACACTTGCCTCCAGGTTTTCAGGTTTTGCACGAGTGCATCTAATTTATGGCGACCTTCGGGCAAGATATCACCCGCGCCTGAACCATCGAAACGGAATAAGGCATCGGTCGCTAGGCTGATTTTTTCCACTACAGGCGCAGGCTTTGCGCTAGGCGTGCAAGCTGCTATTTGTTTTTGCGCTTCATCCAAACTGCATTGCGCCGCATAGTAATAAGGGGCAGCGGTTTTGGGGCCTATGCGCTCTAGGCCGTGTGCAGCACGCGCCAATTGCACCTCGGCACAAGCCAAATGGGCTGCCGCACAGCGCGCACCATCTTGGCCTTGCAGCTCTTGCAATTTAGCCGCCAAGTCGGGGCGCAGGCTACTCTTGCTTGGCACGCCGTAACGCGGCGCAGCGTTTTTATCGGCCTCTAGAGCGCCCAGCAATTGCCCAGCCTCGCCCAAAGCCTGCTGCGCAAAACCGCTGCGGTCGTTTTCAGATTGCGCCGTGTTCGCAGCATGAATCCAGCACTGCGCCTTGGCCAAGTTGTAGTTGTCTGCCGCCACGCCAGCGCTTTGCAGAGCTTGAATACGGCTTTGCGCCGAGGCCACACTATGCGCTGGCGTCGCATCAGCGTGTGCGCCGCCACTGGCCAGCAGCGCCCCTAGGCTAAGCGTCAGCGTGATGATGGAGATGCGCTTCATGGCTGACTCCCAATTTTGGCCTTGTCATCGCCTGTTTTAAACAGGTCTTCGTCAAACTTCCAGCGCAGCCCCAAAAACCACCCTTTGCCTGAATAATCAAACCCTGTGTCTTTGGCGGCGTCGCCCTTGAAGCCCGTGAGGTTATAGCCAGCAACAGCCATCAAGTTTTCACGCACGATATAGCCCACTTCTGGTCCCCAAGCGTATTGCCGCGCCTTCAAGCCGCCGCCTGGCCCGCCGTTCAAGACGCTGAAATTCAGCCCCACAGTCCAACGGTCATTCACATCGTATTTAACGCGACCGCCCACAAGCAACGCACTCCATTTGCTGGCCACCAAAGTGGCGGTCGTGCCTGTCATGCCAGGTAAGACCTCATCAACGCGTTTGTACGCCATGCGCCCACTGAGCCACCAAGGGCGCGTGGGGTGGTAATTCATGTGCATGGACATGATGCCGACATTGCGCTTGGGCACCACGGCCACGGTGGCTGCTGCACCTGCGCTATTGCGTTCGCTGCGCAATTCCACCATGCCCAAAGCGTCAAAGCGATTGTTATCCACAGGACGATAGGCCGAGCCAATTTGCAGACGATTTTGCTGCGTATTGCCGCCCGCGTCGTAATGCACGATGCTGGAATATTCACGCGCCATGACTGACCAATCTTGGTTCACTTTGGCAGCTATGCCTAGGGTAGTCAGGTAATTAGTGGCCTGGTTATCGTCACGCCATTCAATACGGCCTGATGTTTTAAAGGTTTTGTTGGGCGTGTATTCCAAGCCTAACCCCAAAGCCTTAGTGGTATTGGCAGGCAAATTCGTTGGCGTGCCGCTGGCATCGACCACGGCACTGGCTTTGCTGCTGACCACCTCGGCATTGGTGAGCAAGCGCACACCCTCTGCCACATTAAAACCATTACGCAAACCCACCGCGTGCTGCACCTCGCGACCATTGCTGGCGCCGCGCAGGCGGTATTCACTGAATAAATGGCCGTCGCGCATGTATTCAGTATCCACCCCAAAAGTAGTGAGGTTGGTTTTATCGCCCACACCCTGGGCGTTGAGGCCAGAGAAGGCGTAACCGCGCTCATGGCGCAAATACACCCGCGTCATGTCATAGGGGCGATATTCACCACCAAAAGCATAAAGGGTGGAGCTGCCGCCATCGCTCACCTTGTCGCGGCTAGCCTCGCCAAATACACTGAATTGCTGATTGATGTCGTATTTGCTACGCACAAACAGGCCAGTATTGGTAACGGTATTGCCTGCGCCCGCTGGCGTATAGGGGCCGCTGCCACAGGCTGTGGTGCCTAGGCCGTTGTACACACTGTCGCTACCACTGGGGTTGAGGCCGAAACCTGCGTTATTCAAACCGTCATAGCCGGCAATCCCACCTGAATACAAGCTATAGCTGCAATTGCTGCCCAGTTGGTTCAAGCTAGCCACATCTTGGCGCGCATAGCGCAAGCCACCGCCGACGCTCCAATTAGGCTGCACTTGGTAATCCGCAGTCAGCTCAGCACCCGTGGCTTTGCTTTTGGCCACAGTTGCAGTGCCTTCCTGTTCACTTGCACGCACATCCACGCCTAAGGTTACATCTTTGCTGGCCTGCACAGTGGCACGCAGACCCGCTTCGCTGCGGCCATCAGCCAAAGGCGAATTGGGGTTATGGAAGCCCGTTTGCGCCTTGCCCACATGGGCTTGAACGGCCACCGTGTCGTTTTGGTAATTGGCCTCGAATCGGGCTGCGCTGCCTTTATCTCCCACATTGCCGGCCAAGCCGTAAGTGCCCGCACTAGGCAGGCCTTGGCTTTGCGCCACTTCTGCCTTCAGCCGCAAGCCTTGCGTCAGCTCAGTTTCGGCCATAACGCCAGCGACACGATAGGCCGACTGCGGGTTGTTATCTTTAGCTACGCTCGCGCCTACGCTTACTTGGTCTGAAACTTTGAGTACGACATCGGCGCCTGCAGTAGCGTAACGCTGGCCGTCTCCATCCACCTCATAAGTCACACGGATAGACACAGGGTTGCCATTGCTATCGACGCTAGGCACAGGGGCACGGAACACCAAGCGACCGCTAAAAATCTCGAACTCGTAATCACTAAAGCGCGTCAGCGGGGTGGTTTTCAAAATAACAGCGGGCTGCTTGCGGTCGCGCACCAATAATTCCACTTGCTCTGAGCCTTTGATGCCGTTGCCACTAGGCAAGCTATAAGGACCAG
The DNA here is from genome assembly GCA_964608575.1 of uncultured Burkholderiaceae bacterium. Taxonomy (GTDB): domain Bacteria; phylum Pseudomonadota; class Gammaproteobacteria; order Burkholderiales; family Burkholderiaceae_C; genus JAMIFN01. The sequence goes on from CAZSPW010000030.1 coordinate 14,391, forward strand.
ACATGCCCGCACCGCGAATCTCGGTCACAACTTGGCGTGTACGGTCATAAGTTGCCCATACATTGCCGCGCAGGGCGCCTTCTTCATAGTGGCCTTTAAAACCCGTCAAGCTGCGGTTGTAATTAGATAAAGCAAAGTCGCCTGCGCTATTGCTGGTGCTGTAGTCGCCCCACATGACATGGCTGCGGCCACGGTCTATGCGCACATATAGTTTGCTGGCGCTTTGCGCGTCAACGCCGCGCGTGCTCGAATCCCCATAAATCGGGTACATGGCATCGGGGTCGATGTCTTGAAATAAACGATTATTGTGGGTATCTTTGTCGGAGTCGTAAGCCAAAGTCAGCAAGTCCTTACCGCTGATTTTTCCTTTTAAATACAAAGCGGCGCGTGCCCCCAGGTAACCATCGTTGCCATTGCCAAATTCTTTGCGCCAATTTTTAATTTCTGCCTCAAAACCGTCACCCTCATTGGCACGATCGACCGCCAGTGGGCTGTCTTTATAGCCACGCAAACTCACTTCCACCATGCCCACAGCAAACAATTCGCTATCTTCGGGCAAAGCGGAGAGCTGCGCTACAACACTACGCCCAGCCAAGCTGGCACGCACAGCAACATCCCCAGGCTGCATAGGTGCCAACACTTTAAAGCGCAGCTTGCCACCACTGGTCTTGGCCTGTTTGCTTGGCTGCACCCGATTGCCATCCATTTTGTTGATGTCCACATCATTGGCTGTTTCATCAGCCAACAAAATGCGCGCACCAGCACTGGCTTCCAGCGTGACCTCTGCGCTGCTGACTAAAGGTTTGCCTTGATCATCCAGAACTGTTAATTCTGCCTCGATCAAAGAGCGCCCATCTGCAGGCAGGGTGTTGGCGTTGAGCTGCACACGCAGCTCAGCCACGCGGCTTTCGGCCATCGCCGCAAAGCTGGTGTAAGCCAGCGGCGCCTCTGTCATACCGCGCGTTTGCTGAGTAACATTTTTACTACTAAAGGTCAGCGCGTCGGCGGCCTGAGCGCTATACGCACTAGCTGCCAAACTCCAACACAAAGCACCAAAGGCCAGTGCTATTGCACTTGGTTGAAAATCTGGGCGTTTTCTCATAATGAACTCTAGGCGGTCAGCCATCGAATGGTCGCGGGCAGTGCTGGAGGCTTGAAACATTTCCATGGTCTTCCTCCACTTATTGCGCTTGCGCTGCATTCGCGGGGCTGCTCAAGACCGCATTTGTACTAGGGGCTGCAGGCAAGCTCGAAGCAGCAGCGGCACTTTGCTCTTTATCCAATTGCAAGGCCGCCTCTGGCGCAGCACTACGACGCGCTTTGATCGCATCCATACCTGCGCTGGTGCAGCCTGCCAAAATAAAGTCGGCTCGATGCAGCTCACCATTTTTCACATCGGCAAATATGCTGCTGCCATCACCTGCGTTTTGGTTGCTGGACGGCACCAAGCCCATACAAGCGCCTGCTGGCAAGGTTTTCTTATCCACTCGCAGCACATGCGTTTTCGGCGCTATCGGGCAAATGCTGTACTTGCCTTCAGCGTCAGTAATAGCATAAGCACCCGTTTCCATTACCAACTTCACGCCGGGCACGCCAGGCTCAGGGTTGCTGACTGTGTTGTTTTGCATGCGGTCGCCGTCGTTATCTACATACACTTTGCCGATCAAGCAAGCATCATTGCCCAGTACACCACCCTTGATGCGCACTGTCGCTTTGTCACTAGCCAGATTGGGTTGGCCCGGCAGTCCAACACGCACTGTATTCGTGCCACTACCTTGGGCAGCACCGACGCCCGCACGCATGTAGTAAGTGATCGTTACCTCTTGGCCTACAGCCAAAATGCCTGGGATGGTTAAGCTAAAGCTGCGTTGACCTGGGAGCCGTGTTGGTAGGACACCTTGCCGCACAGCACCCACTTGCAAAATAACCGTGCCGTCGATCAAACTAAATCCAGCAGGCGGCTCATCTGTCACGGTCACGCCCGTCACAGGCGATGCGCTGTTGTTCTTCACGCGGATGGTGTATTGCAGTGAATCACCAACTTCTACCGTATTAGTAGAGGCCGTTTTCTCCACTTGCAGGCGCCCCCCCACATTCAGCGGATCCAAAGGTATATGGTTATTTACCACCTCTGGGCTGCCCACAGAGAAGTCGAAATTCAACTGCAAGTAGTAGAGCGTTCCAGGCAAACCATTAACACCCACGGCTGGCGCTGTGGATTGCGGCTGCACCGCGAAGGTGCTAGATGGAACATTCAAAATACCTTGTGCAGGCGCCACACCACCCGCACTGGCCTGCGGCGGTAAATAACTGGCAGGATTTTGTACTTCAAGCAGGTAAACCCCAGATGGTGCACCAGGGAGCAACAAAAACTGATATAGGCCATCAGCAGCCGTCACATAAGTTGCACCTGCAGCCCCACCTACCAAATGAATAGCGGGGTTGAAGCCCGCAGGACCTTGGATGCTAACGGTAGCGCCGACAATAGTTGTACGGGCAACTGAATCATAGACAATGCCCGAAGGATCTAACGGTAGATTTTGATCCACCGTGTTATCGCTTGGATAGACAGTGATACCAGTAATCGCACCACCGAAGGGGATGCTGCCAGTATTAGGCGCGGTTAATTGATTTTGACCAGTTGAAGCTTGCCCATTCGCCGTCTGGTTTGTTTGGTTAAACGGCGTACCAAGTATTGGCCCCATAGATGGCGTGCGGAAGGAAACCGCATAACCCGTGCCAGGTTCAATATCGTTGAACACATATGCGCCAGTACTATCTGTCTGCGTTAGGGCTAGCTCTACAACACCGCCATTAACCTGACGACTCAGTACCGCTACATAGCCAACTAAAGGTGAGTCGTTGCCGCTAAATACACGGTTACGATCACGATCAAAATAAGCCTTGCCCGATATCTGCCCCTTGGCTCCAGCTGTCACGGTAATAGACACTGTGGTCGTTGCACAGTTGTTTAAATCGGTTTTTTCACAAATTTTGTAGCTGATGCTGTAGCTACCTGCAGGTGTGCCTGCAGGTACAGTCACCTCACCAGTTGTCGTATCCAGCACTGGCACTAAAGCACCAGGTGTCACAGGGTTTGCTGCTTGCACTACTGTACCGACTACTGTTGCATTAGATACTGGATTGCCATTTAGCTTGTCATTCGCATAAGCGTTAGCAACAGCTGAACCGCCAGTTGATGGAGCAGTGCCGCTATCTGGCTGCGCAGCCACAGTGCCTGAGCTCACCGTAATCGTTACTGTCTCAAGCTGACAATTGCTCGGATTGAGTTTTTCACACAACTGATATTGCTCGGTATAAACCCCCGCTGGAGTGCCTGGTGTAACACTGACTGCGCCTGTCAGTGGATCCAGCTGGAACTGACTTGACCAAGGATGATTAGGGTCTTGTATAACCGTCACATTACTGCCAATGATTGCAGGTTCACCCCCAAGCTTGTCATTGTCGGCAATATTCCCAATCGCAACACCACCAGTTCCACTTGGAATAGTTGCGCTATCAGGTGTTGTTGTGATCACACTAGGCTTAACCGTTACCGTAACTGTGGATTTTGCGCAGTTGCTAGCATTGCCGCGCTCGCACAGTTGATACGGCAAGGTGTAAACACCCGCAGGCGTTTGAGGCGCAACGCTAACGGCTCCTGTCGTCACATCCAAAGTAAAGGCTGGCGGCCAAGAACCATCTTTACTGACATCTACGCTTGTCCCCAATATTGCTGCCGCGCCTTTAATGCTGTCATTCACCACAATATTGGATATCGCTACACCACCCGTTGCACTGTAAACACTGCCTGTATCAGGATTGGCAGCAATGGTGCCATCAGTCACATCCACAGTTGCTGTCGCTGTACTGCAATTGCCCGTATTGATCTTTTCGCAAATTTGATAAGTAATGGTGTAACTACCTACTGGCGTGTTAGGCGGGACAGTAACTACCCCCGATTCGGGGCTCAGCACAGGCACCGGCGCACCTACTGCTTTGGGTATGGCTGGCGTGACAACGTTGCCAGTCACATAACTTAAATCTACCAAAGAGCCATTTAGCGTATCGTTTGCATACACATTACTAATGGCTGTGCCACCGATACTAGGCGCACTGCCTGTTTCGTCGTTAGCCTGGATAGGCGTATCGCCCACCGATACCGGCGGTGTCGTGCTGGTGCAGGCGCCCGCGCCTGTACACGCA
>CAZSPW010000031.1:0-11407 GCA_964608575.1 uncultured Burkholderiaceae bacterium
CGATGGCAGCAGGTAAGGAAATACGCGGCAAGATCAAATCGGTGGAAAACACCAAAAAGATCACCAAAGCCATGGAGATGGTGGCCGCATCCAAAATGCGCAAAGCGCAAGATAGGATGCACGCCGCTCGTCCCTATAGCGAGAAAGTCCGCACCATGGCCGCCCATTTAGGGCAGGCCAACCCTGAGTATGTACACCCCTTCATGGTGAAAAATGAGGCTAAAGCCGAAGGCTTTATCGTCATCACCACGGATAAAGGGCTGTGCGGTGGCATGAACACGAATATTTTGCGTGCGCTCACCAATAAGCTCAAAGAGAACCAGCAAGCTGGCGTCAAGTCAGTTGCTGTGGCCGTAGGTAATAAGGGTCTGGGTTTCTTGAATCGCATGGGCGCGTCTGTTGTGGCACAAGTCACGCAAATGGGCGACACCCCGCACCTTGAGAAGCTCATAGGCCCGGTAAAAACCATGCTCGATATGTACGAGCGCGGTGAGTTGCGCGCCATCCATGTGTGCTACACCAAATTCATCAACACCATGAAGCAAGAGCCTATGGTGCAGCAGCTTTTGCCGCTGTCTAGCGATGAATTGGCGCAAAGCGCTACAGGTCACTCTTGGGACTACATCTACGAACCCGATGCCCCAGTGGTCATCGATGAATTGCTCAAACGCTATATCGAATCGCTGGTGTACCAAGCGGTAGCCGAGAATATGGCCTCTGAGCAGTCTGCGCGTATGGTGGCGATGAAGTCTGCCACTGACAACGCAGGCAATGTCATCAATGAACTCAAGCTGGTGTACAACAAAACGCGTCAGGCAGCGATTACGAAAGAACTTTCGGAAATCGTCGCAGGTGCGGCAGCGGTTTAATACGAATTAACTTTAAGTGGAGCAAACGAAAATGGCTCAAGGAACGATTGTTCAGTGTATCGGCGCGGTAGTGGATGTGGAATTTCCCCGTGATCAGATGCCCAAAATTTATGACGCCCTGAAAATGGAAGGCTCAGCCCTGACGCTGGAAGTGCAACAGCAATTGGGCGACGGCATTGTGCGCACCATTGCCCTGGGGTCTTCAGACGGCCTGCGCCGTGGCATGGTGGTGAGCAATAGCGGTGACGCGATTCGCGTACCTACTGGGAAAGCCACACTGGGTCGCATCATGGATGTATTGGGCACGCCCATCGACGAGCGCGGCCCGGTATCGCAAGAGCAAACTGCCTCTATTCACCGTAAAGCCCCTGCTTACGATGAGCTGTCGCCTTCACAAGAGCTGCTGGAAACAGGTATCAAGGTCATTGACTTGATTTGCCCCTTCGCCAAAGGCGGTAAAGTGGGTCTGTTCGGTGGTGCTGGTGTAGGCAAAACTGTGAACATGATGGAACTCATCAACAACATCGCCAAAGCGCATAGCGGTTTGTCGGTATTCGCTGGTGTAGGCGAGCGCACGCGTGAAGGTAACGACTTCTACCACGAGATGATGGACGCAGGCGTTGTCAATAGCGACAACCTGTCTGAATCTAAAGTGGCCATGGTTTACGGCCAGATGAACGAGCCACCAGGCAACCGTCTGCGCGTAGCGCTGACGGGTTTGACGATGGCCGAGTCTTTCCGTGACGAAGGCCGTGATGTTCTGTTCTTCGTGGACAACATCTACCGCTACACCTTGGCCGGTACCGAAGTATCTGCCCTCTTGGGTCGTATGCCTTCAGCCGTGGGTTATCAGCCTACCCTGGCCGAAGAAATGGGCCGCCTGCAAGAGCGCATTACTTCTACCAAAACGGGCTCTATCACTTCTATCCAAGCAGTTTATGTACCTGCGGATGACTTGACCGATCCATCGCCTGCTACCACTTTTGCCCACTTGGATTCAACTGTAGTTTTGAGCCGTGATATTGCCGCCCTGGGTATCTACCCTGCGGTTGATCCACTCGATTCAACCAGCCGCCAGCTCGATCCGCATGTGGTAGGTGAAGAGCACTACAGCGTAGCGCGCAGCGTACAAAACACCCTGCAACGCTATAAAGAGCTGCGCGACATCATCGCCATCTTGGGCATGGACGAATTGGCACCGGAAGATAAATTGATCGTAGCGCGTGCGCGTAAGATCCAACGCTTCTTGTCTCAGCCTTTCCATGTGGCCGAAGTATTTACCGGTGCGCCTGGCAAATATGTGTCTCTGGCTGAAACCATCCGTGGCTTCAAGATGATTGTTGCGGGCGAGTGCGATCACCTGCCTGAGCAAGCCTTCTACATGGTCGGCACCATCGACGAAGCCTTCGAAAAAGCCAAAAAAATGGCCTAATGTCTTGGTGAACTGTGGCTGAGCAATCGGCCACAGGCTCTAGATTAAAGGCGTGAAAGGATGAGTATGAACACGATTCGTGTCGATGTGGTCAGTGCGGAAGAGCTGATTTTCTCGGGCGAGGCCAAATTCGTGGCTTTGCCTGGTGAAAGTGGCGAGCTGGGCATCTTGCCCAAGCACACCCCGCTGATTAGCCGCATCAAACCTGGCGCCGTCCGTATTGAAACGGTCGACGGCAAAGAAGAATTTGTCTTTGTCGCTGGTGGTTTACTGGAAGTGCAGCCTGACCATGTCACGGTTTTGTCTGATACAGCAGTGCGCGGCCAAGACTTGGACGAGCAAAAAGCCAATGCCGCCAAACAAGCGGCGGAAGAGGCGCTGAAAAACGCCAAAAGCGAATTGGACTTTGCCCGCGCATCGTCTGAGCTGGCTGTTATGGCGGCGCAGATTGCCGCATTGCGTAAATACCGCGATAAAAAATAAGCAGCTAAACCCTCGCTTGAATTCGGCCACCCTTTGCGGTGGCTTTTTTTATGCAGATGCTGGGTTTGCCCCGGCACCTTGTTTGCTGCTTGGCTTGCGCCCCGACCCTGCTAGTGCTGCGGCTGTCTGCCTAAGCCGTATCTATGCTCTGCATTGGGCGCCAAAATGGAACAATTTTTGTGCTGTTATCACTGCTATCAATTTATTTCAATATTTCAGGTGCCTGATTACTAAAAATGGCCGTTAATACTGCCTGAGCAGCTCACTTTTTTACATATTTTTTGCCCAATTCCTGGTGTTTTCTAAAGTGCATTGCTCGTGCGTGCGCGCTGCATGGGCTGCTGCATAGACCACTGGCTGCCACGCGCAGCCTGCGGCGATAATGGCAACTATGTTTGCCACTGAATTTCTCGATCTCCCGCCCCTGCAATCTGTCTGCGGCACTGTGCGCTTGCCAGGCTCTAAAAGTATTTCCAATCGTGTGCTGCTACTGGCGGCTTTAAGTCAGGGTGTGACCGAGGTACATGATTTGCTCGACTCTGACGACACGCGCGTCATGTTGGATGCCTTGCAGCAGCTAGGTTGCAAGCTTGAGCAAGAAGGCAGCGTGCTGCACATCACGGGTTTGGCTTGCACGGCGCAGCAACGCGGCGCTTTGGCCACGCAAGCCGATTTATTCCTCGGCAATGCCGGCACGGCTATGCGCCCCTTAACGGCGGCCTTGGCTTTATTGGGCGGGGATTTTCATCTGCACGGCATCGCCCGTATGCACGAGCGTCCCATCGGTGATTTGGTTGATGCTTTGCAGCAATTGGGCTGCGCCATAGATTACGCTGGCGCTAAAGGTTATCCACCCTTGCAAATCAGCGGCCAGGGGCAATTAAAACTGGACGCGCCCATCCAAGTGCGCGGCGATGTTTCCAGCCAGTTTTTGACTGCACTTTTGTTAGCTTTGCCCGTAGTATCTGCCCAAGCAGCTATCACAATTGAAGTGGTTGGCGAGCTGATTTCCAAACCCTATATCGACATCACGCTGAAATTATTGGCACAGTTTGGCATTGCGGTGCAGCGCCAAGGCTGGCAGCGCTTTACCATACCGCAGGGCGCGCGTTATCAGTCGCCCGGCAGGGTTTTTGTCGAAGCTGATGCCTCATCCGCCAGTTACTTTATTGCTGCAGGCGCATTGGCGGCCGATAGTGCTGCGCCGCTGCGGATTGAGGGCGTAGGCGCGGCTTCCATCCAAGGCGATATTCGCTTTATCGAAGCGGCGCAAGCCATGGGCGCAAAAATCGACAGCGGGGAAAATCATCTGCTGGTCAGTCGGGGTGCATGGCCATTAAAAGCCATCAACTTAGATTGCAACCATATTCCTGATGCGGCGATGACGCTGGCCATCATGGCGCTGTATGCTGAAGGCACGAGCACCCTCACCAATATTGCCAGCTGGCGTGTGAAGGAAACCGACCGTATCGCCGCCATGCAGGCCGAATTGCGCAAACTCGGCGCCACGGTGGAGGCGGGTGCAGACTATATCCGCATCACCCCGCCTACGAACGCTGCTGTGCGCCAGCGCGCCAGCATTCACACTTACGATGATCACCGCATGGCCATGTGCTTTGCATTGGCCGCCTTGCATTCAGCCGTGGGTGGCATACGCATAGAAGACCCCAAATGCGTAGGCAAAACCTTTCCCGATTTTTTTGAGGCGCTCTTCAGTGTGGCGCAAGCCAAGACGCAAGATATTCCTGTGATTTGTATCGATGGTCCCACGGCTTCGGGCAAAGGCACGCTGGCGAGTTTGCTGGCGCAGCGTTTGGGCTTTCATTACTTGGATTCGGGCGCGCTCTATCGTGTGCTGGCGCTGGCAGCGCAGCGCGCTGGCGTAGCCTGGAGCGATGAGCTTGGCTTGGCACAGTTGGCGCGCAATTTACCCGTTAGCTTTGCTGGTGCGGAAGTTCTGCTCGGCGGGCAAGAGGTTGGACTGGGCATACGCACCGAAGAAATGGGGCAGGGCGCATCGCAAGTATCGGTGCATCCAGGGGTGCGCGCGGCTTTGCTGGATTTGCAGCGTAGCTTTCGGCGCTTGCCTGGTTTGGTGGCCGATGGGCGCGATATGGGCACGGTAGTGTTTCCTGATAGTGGTTTGAAAGTGTTTTTGACCGCTAGCGCCGAACAACGCGCCGCGCGCCGCGTTGCGCAAATTGAAAACCGTGGTAGCCAGGCCGATTACGACACGGTGTTGGCCGATTTGCAGGCTAGGGACGAGCGCGACCGCAGCCGCAGTGCTGCACCCTTGGTGGCCGCAGCCGATGCGCGTGAGTTGGATAACTCGCATTTAGGCATTGAGGCTTCGATTGCGCGGGTCTTAGATTGGTATTCGGCCAAATTTTGATTCGCCATGGGCTTGCATCCCCTCCGCCTCTGCGGGAGGGTGGGCTGGGGGTTGAAAACTGGAAACTGGAAACTGGAAACTGGAAGCTGGAAGCGCCCATACCCTAAGCCTTCCCCAAAAGCCAAGGGGATAAACCTCAAACCACTATTTTGGGCACCCGCGCGTTCAAGCCGCACATCAACTCATAGCCCAAAGTGCCGCCCGCCGCGGCGATGGTGTCGATAGAAACAGTGCTGCCATTGGCGGCCTGCCCCCAGAGCGTGACGGCGCTGCCGTAACCTGCGTCTGGCAGTTCGCTCAAATCCACAGCCAACATATCCATGCTGACGCGCCCCAGGGTGCGGCAGCTTTGTCCGTCCACCAAAATAGGGGTACCTGTGGCGGCTGTGCGTGGATAACCGTCGGCATAGCCACAAGCGGCAATGCCTATGCGCATCGCCTGAGGTGCGCGAAACAGCGAGCCGTAACCCACGCTATCGCCCGTTTGCAAATGCTGTACGGCGATGATCCGGCTGTGTAGGCTCATAGCAGGCAATAGCCCCCAATCAGCAGCATGGTTTCGTGGGTAATCGGGGCTAGAGCCATAGAGTGCAATCCCTGCGCGCGTCCAATCCGCGCGCAAAGCCGGCAGGCGCAACAGCGCGGCGCTATTGGCCAAACTGATCTCGCCGATTAAATCCTGCGTGGCCTGCATAAAGGTTTGCACTTGGTAATTGGCGCCTTCGTGCATTTGCCCGTCAGCGCCTAGTCGCGTGCCGTCGGCATCGCTCAAATGCGTCATCAAGCTGATCTCATCGACTTGTGGCAGGGCAGTGAGGCGGGCGTAGGCGGCACGAAAGGCGGCGGGCGTAAAACCCAGGCGATTCATGCCCGAATTCATTTTTAAAAACACGCGGTGCGGCTCATGCGTTTTGTGCGCCGCGAGCATATCGATTTGTTCGCTGCAGTGGATCACATGCCAGAGTTTCAGGCGCGAACACAGCTCCAAGTCGCGCGCTTCAAACACGCCTTCAATCAACAAAATCGGCCCGCGCCAGCCCAAATCGCGCAGCAATTGCGCCTCATGCAATTCCAGCAGGGCAAAACCATCTGCGCCGCGCAGCGCCTCAAACACCCGCGCAATGCCGTGACCGTAGGCATCGGCTTTGATGGTTGCCCACACCTTGGCATCGCCGCTGGCGGCGCGCACGCGTTGCAAGTTGTGGTGCAAATGGGCGCTGTGTATCTGGGCTAGGATGGGGCGAGGCATAGGGCGTATCCGCGCAAATAAAAGCCAGATTGTAAAGTGCCAAGCGATTCGTTTTTTCAAAAAATATAGCTGCTCAGGCAGTATTGGTGCGATAAATAACCCTGTTTTTCATAAATGCGAGGTAAAGCCGCTTGATTTGTATGGCTTACACTTCATCTAGCTTGCACGCCTTGTGTGGGCACATTCTCTTTTGACTTCAAGGAACCTTGCGCACTATGAAACGCATTCTTCTGTTTTTAGCCACCAATATTGCCGTGATGGTGGTTTTGGCCATCGTCACCCAAGTTTTGGGCGTAGATCCGAAAACCAGTGGGGGTTTGGTGATTTTCTCGGCAGTCATAGGTTTTACTGGATCCATTTTCTCGCTCCTGCTGAGTAAGCAAATCGCCAAATGGAGCACGCCGGGCTTTCGCACCATTGAACAGCCACAAACTGCTGATGAGGCGTGGATAGTGGAAACCGTGCGCCGCTTTGCTGAAAAGGCTGGCATAGGTATGCCCGAAGTGGGTATTTACGAGGGTGATCCCAATGCCTTTGCTACTGGTGCCAGCCGCAATAACGCCTTGGTGGCGGTATCTACAGGCTTGCTGCGCGCCATGAGCCGCGATGAAGTCGAAGCCGTGATAGGCCATGAAATTGCCCATATTGCTAACGGCGATATGGTGACCCTGACTCTGGTGCAAGGCGTGGTCAACACTTTTGTGGTTTACCTCAGCCGCGTGGCGGGCGCATTCTTTGGCGGCCGCGATGAAAACGGCAATAGCACGGGGCAGAATTTTTTGGTCACTCTGGTCTTGCAAATCGTACTGGGCTTTTTGGCCAGCATGATCGTGGCGTGGTTTAGCCGCCAGCGCGAATTCCGCGCCGATGCAGGTTCAGCGCAATACATGGGCAGCAGCCGCAAAATGCAGGCGGCGCTGGCACGATTGGGCGGCGTGGAGGCAGGCGAATTGCCGCAATCCATGCAGGCCATGGGCATCGCTGGTGGCTTGAGCGGTTTGTTCAGCTCGCACCCACCGCTGGAAGAGCGCATTGCGCGCTTGAAAGCTTCGGGTATTTAAGCTGCAGTATGGGCCGCAATAGCCCTCAAGTGTTCGTAAGTAAAAAGGCGCTGATGAGCGCCTTTTTTTATTGCGCCGCTTGGGCGAGCCGTTAAACATTGGCCACACAGCGCAATGCTTCTTGCGCCAGCAGTTTGGCGGGTGAAAGCACAGGTAGCCCCAAGTTTTCGGTAGTCAGCATCAAGGACATTTCGCTGGTGCCTAAAATGATGGCTTCGCAGCCTTGTTTTTTCAGCTCCTGCGCGGCCGCTTGCATGAAGCGAAAGCTCTCTATCTTGTGCACGCCCTGGAACATTTCGCTCACCATGATGTCGTCTATGGCCTCGGTTGTCGTGCCTGGCGGCACTACGCACTCCATGCGGTAGGCGGCTAAAGTTTGCTGGTACACCGCACTATCTATGACCCAATTGGTGCCCAGCAAGCCCAGTTTTTTATAGCCAGCGATCAGGGCTGCTTCGGCCACCACTTCGCTTACGCTCAGCCAGGGCAGCGGGCTTTTGGGCAGCACAAAAGGCATGGCTGCGTGCACCGAGCTATCGGGTGAAATCAGCATTTGCGCGCCTATGCTGGCGAGTTTGTGCGCAGACTCCAGCATCAATTCGGCAATGTGGGCGTGCTCACCCCTATCCAAGTGGCGCATATAGTGCGCTAGGGGGATGATGTGCAGAGAAATCTCTGGGTGTTTGTGCGAGGCGCCAGACAATTTAGAGCCTTCGGTGCAAATGGTGCGGATGCACATGCACGCGCCCTCTGCCGAATTGGAAACGATACCGATATGCACAAAAAATCCTAGTCAGCTAGGTTGCTAAAGCGCCCATGCTAACAGCCAAAACGCAGTGGGTCAAAATTACCCTTGCAGTTACTGTCCGAATTTTGTAATTTTTGCAAAATGGATGCGCTATCGGTCTGCTGGCCTAGCGCTTTAAGAGAAAAAGCGTTTGAGCTTATCCGTCCAGCCTTGATTATTCGGATTGTGCTTACCGCCACCTTTTTTCAGGGACTCATCCAGCTCTTTGAGCAGTTTGCGTTGGTGCTCGGTCAGTTTGACTGGCGTTTCCACCACGATATGGCAGTACAAATCACCGGGCATAGACGAGCGCACGCCCTTGATGCCCTTGCCGCGCAGGCGGAACTGTTTGCCGTGTTGCGTGCCCTCTGGAATATCTATGGCGGCTTTGCCGCCCAGTGTGGGGACATCAATCTCGCCGCCTAGTGCAGCTGTAATCAGGCTCACCGGCACCTCGCAGTGCAAATCGTCGCCGTCGCGTTCAAAAATCTCGTGTTTTTTCAGGTGGATGTCGATGTATAAATCGCCCGCTGGCCCGCCATTGCTGCCTGGCTCACCATTGCCGCTGGAGCGAATACGCATACCATCGTCGATGCCCGCAGGGATTTTGATTTCCAGCTCTTTTTGCGTTTTCTTTTTGCCTTGGCCGTGGCAATCGGTGCAGGGATCGGGGATGATTTTGCCTGTGCCGCGGCACTGTGGGCAGGTTTGCTGCATTTGCATCGGGCCCATACGCACAAAGGCCACACCTGAGCCGCCGCAGGTGGTGCAGGTAATAGGCTTGGTGCCAGGTTTGGCGCCTGAGCCGTGGCAAGTGCCGCAGTCTTCCCAACTGGGGATGCGGATGGTCATGTCTTTGCCCGCCGCGGCTTCTTCCAAGCTGATCTCGACGGAATAGCTCAAATCGTTGCCACGATAGACCTGACGGCCACCTGAACGCCCACCGCGCCCGCCGCCGAATAAGTCGCCAAAAATATCGCCAAACGCATCGGCAAAGCCGCCCATGCCCGCGCCACCAGCGCCGCCAAAGCCGCGGTTGGGGTCTACGCCTGCGTGGCCATACTGGTCATACGCTGCTTTTTTCTGCGGGTCAGAGAGCATCTCGTAAGCCTCTTTGACCTCTTTGAACTTTTCTTCGGCTTCGGCCGCTTTGTCGCCCTGATTGCGGTCAGGGTGGTACTTCATCGCCAGCTTGCGATAGGCTTTTTTGATTTCGTCCTCAGACGCGCCGCGGGCGACGCCCAGTACTTCGTAATAATCGCGCTTGCTCATAATTTTTCAAAAATAATAGCTGTTCAGGCAATTTTGGCGGCTTAAAACCGCAAAAAACACCTTAAATTTTACCGTGGCACCAAGCCTTGATCAGTCCGAGTGTTCCACACAATGGTCAGCATCTGGGGGCAAACGGGATAAATACAAGCGCAAAAAAACGCTGCTTTGCAGCAGCGTTGCAGGCGAATCAAGCGCAATAGGCGTTTAACCCATGTGAATACCGCCATTAATAGAAAAGTCCGCACCCGTAGAGTAGCCACTTTGATCTGAGGCCAGCCAAGCCACGATGGAGGCGATTTCCTCAGGCGCGCCCAAGCGTTTGACGGGGATGGTGGCGACGATTTTCTCCAACACCTCCTCGCGGATGGCTTTCACCATTTCGGTGCCGATATAGCCGGGGCTGACGGTGTTGACCGTCACGCCCTTGCCCGCCAACTCTTGTGCCAGCGCCATGGTAAAGCCGTGCATTCCGGCCTTGGCAGCTGAGTAATTGGTTTGCCCTACCTGCCCTTTTTCGCCATTGACTGAGGAAATATTGATGATGCGCCCCCAGCCACGATCGGCCATATCGCCCACTACTTGCTTGGTCACATTAAAGAGGGAGTTGAGGTTGGTGCTGATGACTGCATTCCAGTCCTCGGGCGTCATTTTTAAAAACATACGATCGCGCGTAATGCCCGCATTATTGACCAGCACATCAATCGGGCCGTGTTCGGCCTTGACTTTCTCGAAAGCTGCTTTGGTGGATTCCCAATCAGAGACATTGCCCGCCGAAGCGTAGAAAGTAAAGCCCAAGGCTTTTTGTTCGTCCAGCCATTTTTGTGCGTCGCGGCTAGGCCCACAGCCAGCAATCACCTTAAAACCGTCTTGGTGCAAACGCTGACACATTGCGGTGCCGATGCCACCCATACCGCCTGTGACATATGCGACTTTTTGACTCATGTTTTTTGTCTCCTGATAAAACGGTGTGTTCCAAAATTGGAAAAATCACCGATTCATCATAAGCGCAATCCCGCGTATAAAAGCCTCTTTCAATACGATTGCGCCCTAGGGGAAACACGGCTTTTACGCTGTATTTGATGCAGGTTCAAACACCCATCAGGTGGGCGATAAGAAAGCCTCATTTTTTTCAGGGTATTTTTAAAAATCAGACACAATGGCAGCGTTTGTCGATTTGATCCACCTAGCTCAGAGTATTTACCATGCGCTCAACCTATCACCCCGTCTCTGTTTTATGGCATTGGCTGATTGCCATCCTCATCGTTGCCGCCTATTACTTTGTTTTAGCGCGCCCTGATACCCCAGGCCCCAGCCCTGAAAAGCTGCAAATGATGAGTTACCACAAATGGGTGGGCATCACCGTGTTGGCTTTTAGCGTGCTGCGCATCGTCAGCCGCTTCATCTTCCCTGCGCCCGCTATGGGGGCGGATGTGCAAATGCCTGCTTGGCAAAATAAAGTGCACAAAACCACTTTGTTTTTGATGCTGCTATTGACTATCGCCATCCCGCTGGGCGGTTGGCTCATGAGTTCGGCGGCGGGTCGTCCTGTGGTCTGGTTTGGTGTGCTGCAACTGCCTGATCTGATCGGCGTGAACAAAGACTTGGCCGGCCAAATCAAAGAAGTACACGAAACCGCCGCCTGGCTGCTGCTGGTCTTGGTCGGGCTGCATACGGCCGCAGCCCTGAAACATCATTTTGTGGATAAAGACAGTGTGCTGGCACGCATGCTGCCGTTTTTGAAAAAATAAAGCGCGTGATCAGCAAAGGTGGAAATATGCAGCCCATTGGACTCTTTACTCGATCGGCTTTGGCCGCGCTGGCATGGGGCGCAACTGCGCTATGCGCGGCTCCAGCGCCTGCTA
>CAZSPW010000031.1:11507-18422 GCA_964608575.1 uncultured Burkholderiaceae bacterium
CTGCTAGTGCGGTGCAAACTGCGCCAGTCCAAGCCCGCGTGGCGCCTGCGGCCAATCAGCTCTTGCCAGCGCAAAGCGAGGTGCGTTTTACTGCTAAACAAATGGGTGTTCCCATGCAAGGCTTGTTCACCCAATTGACAGGCACGGTGCAGTGGAACGCGGCTAAGCCCGAGTCCAGCCATATTCGCTTAGAAATTCCCGTCGCGAGCGCCACCGTTGGTTCGCCTGAAATGGATGAGGAGCTGCCCAAGGCCGAATGGTTTGCCGCCAGCCAGTTCCCCACTGCCGTTTTTGAATCCAGCGCCGTGCGCGCTTTGGGCGGCAATCGTTTTGAAGTCATGGGTACGCTGGGCATCAAAGGCGTGAAATGGCCAGTGAAAACGCAAGCCTTGGTGTTGCCTAACCCAGCAGACAAAGGGGCGACCAGCAACGCCAGTGGTACCCTGAGCATTGCGCGGCTCGCTTATAAAATCGGCCAAGGCAGTTGGGGCGATACCAGCGTGGTGGCCGATACGGTGCAAATCCAGTACCGTATTCGTTTGAAGACGCAACCCTGATTTTTTATACCAACCCTGATAGGAGTGTTTGATGAAAAAAACTGTTTTTGCTGCCGCTATGGCCGCGGCGTTTGTTTTTGCTGCAGGCGTGCAAGCTGCGCCCGTCACCTTCAAAGCTGACCCGACCCACACTTTTGTGACTTACGAAACCATCCACAAAGGTATGTCCACCAATCGCGGCCGTTTTGACAAAACCGAAGCGACCATCACCTTGGATCGCGCTAAAAAAGTTGGCAGCGTCATGGTCAAAATTGATCCCGCATCCGTGAGTACAGGCGTAGCCGCCTTGGACGAACACCTCAAAGGTAAAGACTTCTTTGATGTTGCCGCCCATCCTACTGTCACCTTCAAAGGCGATAAATTCACTTTTGATGCCAAAGGCCGTGTCAAAACCGTGGCGGGCGAGCTGAGCATGCTGGGTAAAACCCAGCCCGTCGTGCTGACCGCCGAGCGTTTTGCCTGTAGTACCAATCCCGTCTCGAAATTGGAGACCTGCGGCGGCGACTTCAGCACCACCATCAAGCGCGACCAATGGGGCATGGAATACGCCCTGAAATACCCAGGTATGTCGCCTGATGTGCGCCTCTTGATTCAAGTCGAGGCAGCGCAAGAGGCAGCCCCTGCCGCCGCGACTGAGCCAGGCGCGGAGCACGCACACCAGCACCATGATCACTGATATCCAGCGCAACTAGCAGATCCCGCACAGCGCGGATAGGCTGGGTCTTGCCTTGCGAAAAGCCCTCGTTTAGAGGGCTTTTTTATGGCTGTTTTTAGCAAATTTGGCCGTAAAAACTGCCTGGGTAGCTATGGTTTTTGCGGGTTTGAGAAGGGGTTATCCACGCTGGCCTCCACCAATTCCCGCACCGTGCGCGCCACCCCAATTTTCCAATCGGGCATACGCAAACCGAAGGCCTGCATCAATTTGCTGCTGTCTAAGCGGCTATTGGCTGGGCGCAGCGCGCGGCTGGGGTAATCTTGGCCGCTAATGGGCTTGATCGCGCTGATGCCAGAGACTTGCAACGGTGCCCCTAAAAGCCGCGCCGCTTCAATCGCAAAACAGGCATATTCATACCAATTGCTCGCGCCTGCGGCACTGAGGTGATACAGCCCCGCCAAGCGTTTGTGCGCCATCGTCATATGTATCGCCCCTGCGGTTACATCCGCAATCAGCTCGGCGCTGGTGGGGGTGCCAAATTGATCGTCCACTACGCTCAAATTTTTTTGTGTTGCGGCCAAACGCAAAATGGTTTTTAAAAAATTCTGGCGGCGCGTGGAATAAACCCAGCTGGTGCGAAAAATCAAATGTTGACACCCTGAAGCGCGCACCGCAATTTCGCCTTGTAGCTTGCTTTTGCCATACACATTCAGCGGCTCTACTGCGGCGCTCTCGCCGCGGGCGTAATGGCCGCTGCCGCGAAATACATAATCGCTTGAATAGTGCACCAGTAATGCCTTGGTCTTTTTAGCGGCTTCAGCCATCGCCTCGGGCGCACGGTGGTTCAGTAAATAAGCCAGCTCGTGCTGATCTTCGGCGCCGTCCACATCGGTATAGGCCGCGGCATTGACGATGACATCCGGGCGCAACTGCAAAATCGTCTGGCTAATGCCCTCGAGGTTGCGCAAATCGCCGCAAATGTGCGGCTCGCAGGTGTTGGCATCGGTTGCGATCAAGTCGCCCAACAGAGACAGGGGGCGTTGCAATTCCCAGCCGATTTGTCCATTTTTGCCAAAAAGCAGAATTCTCATGCGTGTATTACCAAGCTCAGGATGCTGCAGGATAGCGCAAACGCAGGCATACGCCTAGGTTTTCAGCCTTGCATTATTTTTGCCCCTGGGCGATTCGATAAAATGCCCACCTTTGACCCCTACCCGAATAATTTGGAGAACAAACATGGCAGCACTGCCCAGCATGGCCGACCGCGACGGCAAAATCTGGATGGACGGACAGATGGTGGACTGGCGCGATGCAAAAGTGCATGTGCTCACCCACACCTTGCACTACGGCTGCGGCGTATTCGAAGGGGTACGCGCGTATGACACCGTTGCCGGCCCAGCGATTTTCCGCCTGCAAGAGCACACCGATCGCTTGTTCAACAGCGCCAAAATTCTGCGCATGAAAATGCCTTTCAGCAAAGACGAGCTGAATGCTGCCCAGCTTGCTGTGGTCAAGGCCAATGGTTTGAAATCAGGTTATCTGCGCCCGTTAGTGTGGTTGGGGTCTGAAAAAATGGGTGTCAGCCCCAAAGGTGCGGCTGTGCATGTCATGGTGGCAGCTTGGAGCTGGGGGGCATACTTGGGCGAAGACGGCATGAAGCGCGGCATCCGCGTGAAAACCTCTAGCTACACCCGTCACCATGTGAACATCACCATGACGCAGGCCAAGGCGGTGAGCAATTACAGCAACTCCATCCTGGCCAATCTGGAAGCTACCGATAACGGCTACGACGAAGCCTTGCTGCTGGATTCCGCAGGCTTTGTCAGCGAAGGCGCGGGCGAAAACATCTTCGTCATCAAAGATGGCGTGATTTACACCCCCGATTTGTCGGCCGGCGCTCTCAACGGTATCACGCGCAACACCATCTTCCACATTGCTGCGGATTTGGGCCTGACGATTAAAGAAAAACGCATCACCCGCGATGAAATTTATATCGCTGACGAAGCCTTCTTCACCGGCACTGCGGCTGAAGTCACGCCGATTCGTGAACTGGACGGCATCGAAATTGGCATCGGCAGCCGCGGCCCCATTACCGAAAAAATTCAAACGGCTTTCTTTGCCATCGTCAATGGGCAAAACGCCAAATACAGCCACTGGCTGACCCAAGTTTAAGGCGGGGTAAGAGCATGAGCATGAATAGCCAACAGCAGCCTCCCGTGGTGGAGCTCAAAGCCAGCGAACTCAATAGCTGGGGCGGGATTTTTTGCCCCAGCCCACAAGCGCATATGGCGGTGAAAAATAATCACCCGCGCGTGCAAGTGCAGGTGAGCGATAAGGGCGAAGGCCAGTGCATTTACTGCGGCACGATTTACCGCCTGAAAGCAGGCGAGCATTTTTCTGGGCATTGATCACGCTTAAAAAGTGAGCTGCTCAGGCAGTATTGGCGGCCTGAAACCTAGAAAACCGTATTAAAAACGCCCTCTGGAGGGCGTTTTTTTACGCCAATTTTTTCAAAGCCAGTTTGATGCCTTCACTCACGCCCACATCGGGTGGCAAGGCTTTGAGCGTGGCGGCAGCTTCTTTTTCCGAATAGCCCAGCGCCAGCAGCGCCTGCAAAATATCGGCACCGTTGCTGCCCAGCTGGGCGATGGCGCCTGTGCTTACGCCTGCCAAATCGCTGCCCATCTTGCCTTTCAATTCCAGCAGCAGGCGCTCTGCAGTTTTTTTGCCTATGCCTGGGATTTTGACCAAGCGCCCCGCTTCTTGGCTGCTGACGGCCAGGGCCAAGTCAGCCACCGATAAGCCACTCAAAATCGCCAAGGCCGTGCGCGGCCCTACGCCCGAGATTTTGATGAGCTGGCGAAAGGCTTCGCGTTCCCCCGCCGTTTCAAAACCATAGAGCACTTGCGCGTCTTCACGCACGATGAACTGCGTTAGCAGCGTCACTGTTTGCCCCTGTGCCGGTAGGTTATAAAAGCTGCTCATCGGCAGCAGCAACTCATAACCCACGCCGTGGCAATCCACCAGAATTTGGGGTGGGGCTTTATCAATCAGGGTTCCGTGTATGCGTCCAATCATGGCGGCATCATAGCGATAAGCGCCACGCCAAAAAACAAAAAATCCCGCTAAGGGCGAGCTTGGCGGGATAAAACCTTGGAGACGGCAGGCGGCTGAACGCCGCATCTGATTTAGAAAGTGTGGCGCATCCCGATACCGAAGTTGCGGCGGTTGGGGTTGGCAGCGCCGCTGATTTTGGCTTGACCCAAACCTACATAGGCTGTGGTGCGTTTGCTCAGGGCGTAACGGCCTTCTAAGCCATAGGATTTGGTTTTGGCGCCGCCATTGCTGACACTAGATTGCCCCAGCTGTGCCAACACGCTAAATGCCCCTAGTGGCACTACCACGCCCAAGTTATAAGTTTTCTCTCTGGCGGCTAGATTCGATAGTTTGGCCGTATTAAAGCCCGCATTGACTTTGGCCACGCCAAAATCGTAAGAGCCAGCAAGTGCCGTATTCGTCTTGTTATTGACCACTGTGCCGGCTTGCACCTCGTCTTTTTGGTAGGCCAGACCAACGATGACGGGGCCGTTGGCGTAACGCGCGCTCAAGCCTGAGGTTTGCGTGGCGCGCACGGCGGCGGTTTTGTTCTCGCCCAGACCCAGGTGCAAAGAGGCCGTGAAGCCGTCGAAATTGGGGCTGTCGTAACGGATGCTGTTGTCGATGCGTGCGGTATGCGCGTAGCCAGCGGCGCGGCCACCGATTTTCATGCCTTCAAAGGCGCTATCCATGGTGTAGAAAGTCTTGGTGTAAAAATCTTCATAAGGCGTAGCTTGACGCCCCAGAGACACCGCACCAAAACCACCAGACAAGCCCACCACATACTTGCGGCCTTGTGCCGTGGTGGTGCCGTCGTCCAGATTCAGCCCGTCCTCTATCACGGCAAACGCCCCCAAGCCGTCGCCTAAATCTTCCTTGATGCTAAAACCCAAGCGCGAAGAGGACAGGCCGCCAGACTGCACCACGGTTTGGTTGATGCCGTTATTGCCTTTGCTCTGGCCAAACCATGAATCGGCGATACCGTATATGGTGACTGAATCAGCGGCAAAAGCGGTGGCGGCAGTGGCAGCGGCCAGGGCAATCAGGGTTTTTTTCATAAAGCGAACTCCGAATCATTAAAAATAAATATGTATCCCAAACGCAGCGGCTGCATAAAAAGCGGGTGCTGCGTCGGAACAAGGGCAAGTGTGCAAACGCGGTGTGACACTTCCGTGAAAGCGTTCGCATTGTTGTAAAAATACCAATTGCGACGACTTCGGCCTGCACTATAGCCATTGATGCAACAAAAGAGAACGAAGAAAAACTGCTGTGCTTATGCTCGGCTGCTGGCATCAGTTTTCTGCTCTGATTTTCGATTGTATTTTCAAGTTGCTTTTATCTATTTCAGGCCGAAAAATTTGCCTGAGCAGCTATGCTTTTTATCGCCAAAAATGGTGTTTTTAAAGCCGTTGTTGGCCAGTTTACGCCGCAGCTGCGCGTTGCAGGCGGTCGCGTACGCCATCCCATTCAGGCGTGTTGGGCGGGCTTTCTACCCAAATCAGGTTTACGCCTTGCGCGTCTAGCTGACGCAACACCGCAAACAGTTCATGCGCGGCCGCCGCGGCGTCTTGCGGCATATGGCGGCGCAGCACAGTGGGCGCGGGGGTGCGCAAGATGCTGCGGCTGTAGGTGGCGATATTTTTGGCATCAAGGCCCAGCACATCCAGCGCGGTTTGCAGCATGGCCGCGTCCATCAGCCGCACTTTGGCGCGCGGGGCGTAATGCGCCTCTAGCGTGCCCGAGGCTTTGGGTGCCGCCGTCTGTGCCACTGCCGCATCTTGCAATTGCAGGCCTAAGGGCGCGAGCGCCGCATTCAAATCGGCAGTGCTGATTTGCCCTGGGCGCAAAACGATAGGCGCGCCACGGCTGCAATCAACGATGGTCGATTCAATCCCCACGGCGCAATCGCCGCCATCCAGGATGGGTACGCTGCTGCCAAATTCATCCGCCACATGCTGGGCGCTGGTGGGGCTGACTTTGCCAAAACGGTTGGCGCTGGGGGCGGCCAGGCCGTGTACGCCGCGCTGGGCACAGGCTTGCAGCAGGGCCAGGGCTTGCGGGTGCGCGGGCACGCGCAGGCCCACGCTGGCCTGCCCGCCTGCGGCGGCAGCGGCAATATCAGGCTGGCGCGGCAAAATCACCGTCAAAGGTCCAGGCCAAAATTTGTTCATCAAAGCCTGGGCAAAGGCGGGCACGCTGCTGGCAAAAATATGCGCTTGCGCGGCGCTGGCGATGTGCACGATGAGGGGGTGGTCGGCAGGGCGGCCTTTGGTGGCGAAAATCTGCGCCACGGCTTGCGGGTTTTGCGCGTCGGCGGCCAAGCCATAAACCGTTTCGGTCGGTATGGCAACAATTTGCCCCTGCGCCAGCAAATCGGCGGCTTGGTTCAGGGTGATGAGGGGCAGGGCGGGGGCATTCATGGGGCTGGATTTTCTCACGCCAAATGGATGGCTGAGAACTGTCACACTGCTGTCATAAAGGCTTTTTAGACTGCGTGGCGAGACTTCCTCAACCCTACCCTTATCAAAGGACTTTTATGCAAATCGCATCTATTCGTTCCCTCGCTTTGGCCGCTTTGGCGGTGGCCGCAGTAGCAGGCGCGCAGGC
>CAZSPW010000032.1:0-18290 GCA_964608575.1 uncultured Burkholderiaceae bacterium
ATAGGCTGCCCCGCCGATTGCCCACGGGTGGTGAGCGTAATGCCCAGCATGCGGGCGGCACGCACGGCATCGTCAAAAAACAGTTCGTAAAAATCCCCCATGCGGTAGAACACCAAGGTATTGGGGTATTGAGCCTTAACGCCCAAATACTGCTGCATCATGGGCGTGTGGGCAGACAAGTCAATCGCAGAAGGCGGCATAGCAAAAAACAAGAAAAACCATCAAAAGGCGATTGTAGGGATGGATGTAGGAAAATAGGCGCCCTATGCCCAGCCTCTCTTTGTTCCCTTGGCCACCTGGCTATACCGCTTTATTGCTCTTGGTGTTATCCAACGCCTTTATGACGATGGCGTGGTATGGGCACCTAAAAAACATGGCTAGCGCGCCGTGGTGGCTGGCCGCCTTAGCCAGCTGGGGCATAGCATTATTTGAATATCTGCTACAAGTGCCGGCCAATCGCATGGCGTACACGCAAGCGGGCTGGAGCTTGGCGCAGCTCAAAATCGCGCAAGAAGTCATCACCTTGCTGGTTTTTATCGTCTTTGCCGCGCTCTACTTCAAGCAAAGCATGAAATGGGATTACCTGTGGGCTGCACTTTGCATGCTGGGTGCGGTGTACTTTGTTTTCCGTGGAGCCTGAGCTCATGCGTGCAAATAGCTATCACACCACCTGGCAGGATGAAGCACAAACCGCTGCCTTTGCCTCCAAGCTAGCAAGCGCCCTAGCACGGACACTGCCGCGCGAAGGCGGCCTGAGCATCGCACTGGAAGGTGATTTAGGTGCAGGCAAAACCACGCTGGTGCGTTATCTTTTGCGCGCTTTAGGGGTAGGGGGACGCATCAAAAGCCCCAGTTATGCGATTGTTGAAAGTTATGACACGAGCGCTTTCCCTGCTTGGCATTTTGATTTTTACCGTATGAGCAGTGCCGCAGAGTGGGAAGACGCAGGTTTTCGCGAGATATTCACAGGCCATGGCCTGCGTTTAGTGGAGTGGCCTGGGCAGTTGCCCGCAGGCCTGGTGCCTTATGATTTGCGCATGACTTGGACTTTAGAGGCCGATACCCTGCGCCATATTCAGCTGCAGGCCACTAGCCCTGCTGGGCAGCAATTGCTGCAAGATTTAGAGCATGAATAAGCCTAACCCCATCCCCTTCGGCCATATTCAGCGCCGCAGCCTGTTGCGCTGGGGCGCACTCAGCATCCTGCTAGGGCAGGCACAAATTGCATGGGGGGCCAGTATTGTGGCGGTGCGCCTATGGCCCGCAGATGAGTACACACGCTTGACTATAGAAAGCGATAGCTTGCTGAATTTCACACAAGATATGCTAGACCATCCCCCGCGCGTGATTGTCGATATCTTGGGGCTAGAACTAGACAGCAAACTGCAAGATATCGTCGGGCGTGTGCGTAGCGATGATCCCTATATCAGCAAAGTACGCGTAGGACAAAACCGCCCTGGTGTAGTGCGCTTGGTGCTAGACCTCAAACAAGCGGTAAAGCCCCAAGTCTTTACCCTGCCACCTGTAGCGGCTTATGGCAACCGCTTGGTCTTAGACCTCTACCCCGCGCAAATCAAAGACCCCTTAGAAGCCTTGATTGCCAGCTATGCTGAGGAACATTCACCAGCGGCTAGCCCAGACCAATTAGAAGACCAAATCGCACAATTGTTGGCGCAGCAAAAACAGCCTCCCGCTAGTGCGCAGCGCCCACCAACAGCCGCACAGCGACAAGGCGATTTACTCAGTGATTTCTTGCGCGAGCACCAACAGCAAAACACTCACCAACCCGCTGCGACTCAACCACCAGCAGTTGCCAAGCGGCCAGAACCACCTGTTGTAGCTGGCTCCCGCCCCCCAATCCATCCCAAAAGCAAGGCGCAACGCCTGATCATTATTGCCCTGGATCCTGGACACGGCGGCGAAGACCCAGGCGCCATCGGGCCAGCAGGCACGCGCGAGAAAGACATCGTGCTACAAATTGCGCGCCGCTTAGAAGCGCGCATCAACGCCGCCAGCGTGGGCGGCAACCCCATGCGCGCCTATCTAACCCGCGACGCGGATTACTTTGTGCCTTTAGGCAAGCGCGTAGAAAAAGCCCGAAATGTAGGTGCAGATTTATTCATCAGCATCCACGCAGATGCCTTTACCACGCCCGCAGCGCGTGGCGCCAGCGTGTTCGCGCTGAGTGAGCGCGGTGGCTCCAGTGCTGCAGCACGCTGGCTGGCGGGGACGCAAAACCAAGCTGACGCCATCGGCGGGCTCAATATCAAAGCCGATAAAAGTGTGCAAAACATTCTGGCCGATATGAGCGTGAGCGCACAAATTCGTGACAGCCTCAAACTGGGCCACCATATGCTGGGCGCCATTGGTAGCTTTGCCAAGCTGCACAAGAAAAAAGTAGAGCAGGCCAGCTTTGCGGTGCTCAAATCCCCAGATATTCCTAGCGTATTAGTAGAAACCGCCTTTATCAGCAACCCAGAAGAAGAGCAAAATCTGCGCTCAGACCATTACCAAGAACGCTTAGCTGACGGCCTGATGCGCGGCATTAATCAATATTTCAGCGCCAATCCGCCGCAATTCAGAGGCAAAACCGTATGAGCGCCACCCCCGAGCGCATTGCCGCCGTGCGTCGCGGTATGACTTTGGCATTTCTCGGCGCAGCCGCTTTTAGTTTGAAAGCGATTTTTGTCAAACTAGCCTATCGTTACCCTGGCGTAGATGCCATTGTGCTGCTGATGTACCGCATGCTATTTGCGCTGCCATTTTTCATCGGCATGGGCTGGCAAGCCAGTCGGGGACAAATGCCATTGTCGCGGCGCGATTGGTTTACCGTATTTTTAATGGCCTTTCTGGGCTACTATGTTTCCAGCTTCACCGATTTTCTAGGGCTGCAATACATTACCGCCAGCCTAGAGCGCCTGATTCTCTATCTCTACCCCACTATGGTGCTGCTGATGGGCTGGCTGCTATTTAAGCAGCGCATCTATGCCACGCAAATTGCAGGCATGTGCGTCAGCTATTTAGGGGTGATGGCTGTGTTTGCACAGGAATTGGAAGTTGCTGGCAGCCATGTGGCGCTAGGCACCAGTTTGGTCTTCATCAGTGCCCTCAGCTACGCGGCTTATTTGCTGGTCAGTGGCCGTATTGTGGCGAGAATCGGCTCTTTGCGCCTGGTCAGTCTCGCTACCAGCATCGCCTGTTTTTTTTCTATCGCCCAGTTTTTGCTGACTAAACCTTTAAGCGCGGCATTGGTGCCTTGGCCGGTGATTGGCCTATCCGTTCTCAATGCGGTAGTGTGCACGGTTATCCCAGTGACCCTGACTATGCTAGCGATTGAGCGCATAGGCGCAGCGCGGGTATCACAAATTGGCATGGTTGGCCCCTTGGCTACTATCGGCCTAGGCGTACTGTGGCTAGACGAGCCGTTTACTCTGTGGCTATTAGCGGGCACCAGCCTTGTGTTGTGCGGTATCTATATCACCAATAGACGCAGGGCGTAAAAAAGCCGCTTTTACCAGCGGCTTTTTCGCAAAGTTTCTTTCAAACTTAGGCTGCTGTTTGCTCTTCTTCTTGCGCCGCAGCCAGCCAGTAGCCAGCATTAAATGGATCAGCCATACGCAGTGCCAGAGGAGAAATGTCTAGCAATTTTTCTGTTGTCGCTTTGGCATTAGCATCATTGGCGCGTGCCACTGAGTAAGAGTAGAAACAACGGAAAGCAATTTTACGGTCACTCCAGTATTCCGCCACATCGCGAAAAATATCCAACAACTGCTCGCGAGCCTCTTTGTCAAACTTGGCGTTGCAAGGAATGTGCTCCAGCACTACGACAAAGCCCGTCTGTCCACCCGATTTGTAAATCGTGTCGGTCATGCAGTCATACAGGGCATCAAAATTTTTACCGTAATGGCCGCTGAGCTTGAACTGTTCGCCCAGACTATCCAAAATGTCTTGTTTTTGTTGAGCCTTGGCCAAACTGGCATACAAAAAACGATGCCCCGCGTCATTGGCGGCTATTTGTAAATCAGCCACGCTGTGTGCGCGTATGGATTGAACCAAATTGCTTTTCATGGTGCGAAAGTTGGCCATAGTAGAGAGCTCCGAAAATCAAAAAGAAAAGTGCTTATTGGCTCTGCGAAAAACGCTGGCTAGGGCGTTGTTGTGCAGGTACGATACGAAAAAAACTGTTGTAATGATCTGGGCTGTAATAACAGCTATCGGGCAAGCGCACCTGCCAGCCACCACAAACCAGCCGACGCGGGCCACGGCTACGCGAAGCAGCGTTATAGGTGACGGTATATTCACGGTAATAACCGCGCGCGCGCTTAGGCAAGCGCCCTTCATAATTGCCAAAAACGCTGCCGTCTTTGCTAAAAGCAAAAGGTCCGCCTTGCTGGATTTGCGCATATACCGCCTGCCCCTGTTTGGGCAGCTCAGCCAGGGTAAGCTCACCGCGCAGAGCAACCGTGGATGCAGTTTGGGCTGGCGGATGCGCAGGCGTGCGTGCGCCAGCGGCGTTATGCACCATCAAGAGCGCGACCAAAAGCACCCAGGCAAGCCAACGCGCACGCCCCAAACTGGGCGCATCATCCCACCGATTGGGCGCGCGAAGTAGATGCTGTTGCATGGTATAGAAGAAAAGCGTGATCACAGCCGTCTGACACAAAAGGCGGTTGTGGCGGTTGTGGCGGTTTTGACAGTTTCGAGGGTTTTGAGCTGCGAAAGGCCGCGAGTGTGGCATAAAGCCTAAAACGGCGCAAATGGTGTGCAACAAAAAGTACACAGGCGCCACAGGTTTTGCGCTTGACAAAGCGCGAGGCTTTTACTCCAAGCGCGGCGCTTTTCGCGCTTTGTATTTATTTAGCTTGCGGCTTCCAGCCACTTCGAGCCGCGCTAACTCGGGCGATGGTTTTTTGGAGTTGCTCACCGTTATCCGTGTTCAAATACACCTCTAACTGGTGCAAAGCCCGCTGAAAATGGCGCGATTGCTCCAATACGGCGGCTTTATTTGCTAACAGCACATCCCGCCATAGCTTAGGCTCAGAAGCTGCAATGCGTGTGAAATCAGCAAAACCAGACCCGGCCAAACCCTGGAGCTGCTGCCATGCTTCTTGCCCCAGAATCCCTTCCATATAAGCAAATGCTAGCAAGTGCGGCAAATGGCTCACTGCGGCATAGGCATCGTCATGTGCTTTAGGTGACATCAAGCTCACTTGACAGCCCAAGGCCTGCCACAAACTCCGCGCACGCTCTACATGCTGCACGCTGGTTTCTTCGGTGGGAGTCAAAATAACTTGTTTACCAGCATATAAATCCGCACGGGCACTCTCTACCCCCGACATTTCGCTGCCCGCGATCGGGTGGCAAGGCACAAAAGCGCTGGCATTACGCCCTAAAGCTGCTTTGGCCGCCAGCACTACATCTTGCTTAGTGGAGCCAACATCAATCAATAGCGTTTTCTCGCTAACCAGATGGCGAATAGATTTAAAGGTCGCACCCATGGCACCCACAGGCACAGCCAGCACCACGACATCAGCTCCAGAAACCGCTAGCAAGGCCGAAGGTGCCTCTACATCAATCACACCCATTTGCAAGGCGCGTTGCGTGGTAGATGGTGACTTGCTATAACCCACTACGCGGCGCACCAATCCTGCCCGCTTCATAGCCAGCGCCAAAGATCCGCCCATTAAACCGCAGCCGATCACACCCAGCTGCTCAAACACCTGTGTGCGACGCACTTCAGGTACATTTGGCGAGCCAAATAAAGAAAATTTTTGCCGAGGTTCTGCCATGGTGCCAACTCCTACACGCTCGCTGGATAAGCCCCAAGGAGCTTGTAAAAGGCGCACATCTGTTGCAATTCAGCCAGCGCCGCCTGCATTGAAGGCTCACTGGGATGGCCTTGCAAATCAATATAAAAATAGTATTCCCATTGCCCTGTTTTAGCGGGGCGCGATTCAAAGCGCGTCATGGAAACGCCGTGCTTTTTCAGCGGCACCAATAAATCGTGCATAGCACCAGGCTTATTCGATACGCTCACAATCAAACTGGTGCGGTCGTCCCCGGTAGGCTCAGGCGCATCCAAAGTTTGCGGCAAGCAAATCACGGCAAAGCGCGTTTTATTGTGCGCCTCATCCTGCACCGCATGTGCCACGATATGCAAGCCCTGCGCAGCAGCAGCCCGCTCGCTCCCCAAAGCTACCCAATTGGGATTTTCTTTGGCTAGACGCGCACCTTCGGCGTTACTGCTAACAGCGCGACGCTCCACCCCAGGCAAATGCTCGCTGATCCAGTCTTGGCATTGCGCCAGTGCCTGCGGGTGCGCGGCCACCACTTGCACACCCGCCAAGCCCTGTTGACTGCGCAGCACATGGTGGCGCACCAATAGGCTGACTTCGCCCACAATTTGCAAGGGCGAGTGCAAGAATAAATCGAGCGAACGCGTCACCGGTCCCTCGGTCGAGTTTTCCACCGCTACCACGCCGTATTGCACACTGCCGGCCGCCGTGGCATGAAAAACTTCATCAAAATTATTGCAATAGCTCAGTTCTACGCTGGAGCCAAAGAACTCCAACGCAGCTTGCTCGGTAAAAGTACCTGCAGGGCCTAAAACGGCAACGCGCTGCGGTGCTTCTAAGCTACGACAGGCGGACATGATCTCTCGCCAAATATGGCGGATATTGCCAGCCTCTAAGGGGCCAGGATTGCTCGCTTGCAGCCGCGCAATCACTTGGGCTTCGCGCTCAGGGCGGTAAACGGGTGAGCCTTCGGCGTGTTTGATCTCGCCCACGGCGTGTGCCAATTGCGCTCGCGCATTAAGCAGCGTGAGCAATTGTTGATCCAGCGCATCAATTTCGACCCGCAAATCGGCAAGGTTTTTTTTCATGCTGCGCGCCTTATATCCTGCTATGCGCCGCTTCAAAAGCCTGCATAAAGCTCACCAGCTTTTGCACGCCCGCCAGCGGCATGGCGTTATAGATAGAGGCACGCATACCGCCCACCATTTTGTGCCCTTTTAGCCCCAGCAAACCTTCGTTTTTAGCTGCATCTAAGAAAGCAACATTCAGGCTTTCATCGCGCAGAAAAAAGGGCACATTCATGCGTGAACGACAATCTTTTTGTACACGGTTTTCGTACAGGGCAGAGCCGTCAATCGCGCCATACAACAAATCCGCTTTGGCAATGTTTTGCTGCTCAATGGCGGTCACGCCACCTTGTTCTTTGAGCCATTCAAACACCAGCCCTGCAATGTAAATGCTGTAAGTGGGTGGGGTGTTATACATGGAATCATTTTTGGCCTGCAGGGCAAAATCAAACACTCCGGGGCAAATGCTTTGGGCATGGCCCAACAGGTCTTCGCGCACCACCACGATAGTGACACCCGCTGCCCCGATATTTTTTTGCGCGCCGCCAAAGGCCAAGCCCACACGCGACCAATCCATCGGGCGCGAGAGCACATTAGAAGAAAAATCTACCACCAAGGGCGCATCGCTGCCCAGCGCCCGCATATCGGGCAGCTCATGGAATTCCACGCCATGCACGGTTTCATTGCCGCAAATATGGGTGTAGGCCGCGCCCTTTACCAACTGCCAACTGCTCGCTGCTGGAATGCTGGTGTAGGGATCGGCTTTAGCTGCGATATGCGACTGGCAATATTTGCCCGCCTCCTTAGCACTTTGCTCGCTCCAGGTGCCCGTCACGATGAAATTGGCTGCCTGATCGGGCCGCGCCAAATTCATCGGGATAAAGGCGTTATGCCCTTTGCCGCCACCTTGCAAAAACAAAATTTTGAATTCAGGCGGCAAGGCCAGCAACTCGCGCAAATCAGCCAACGCTTTCTCGTAAATGCTGAGGAAGTGCGTGGCACGATGGCTCATTTCCATCACGCCCATGCCACTGCCTTGCCAATCGAGCATATCGGCGGCGGCGCGTTGCAACACGCTAGGCGGCAAGGTAGCAGGGCCTGCATTGAAGTTATAAGGGCGGTTCATGTTTTTAAGTATGTTTTTGGGCTTTCAGGCCGTCAAACCTGCCTGAGCAGCTATGAATTAAGAAGTTATTCAATATCGCCTGTAGCCGTATCACCTTGGGCGCTGTCACCAGCTTCAGCATCACCTTCCGCTTCGTTTTCGGCGTCGTTTTCAGCAATGCGCTGCAGACCTGAGAGCTTGGCGCCTTCGTCCAGATTGATCAGCGTCACGCCTTGCGTAGCGCGCCCCAGCTCGCGAATTTCCGCCACGCGGGTGCGCACCAGCACACCCGTGTCAGTAATCAGCATGATCTCGTCATTAGCGCGCACCAAGGTAGCGCCCACCACTTTGCCATTGCGCTCAGACTGCTGAATGGCAATCATGCCTTTGGTGCCACGGCCGTGGCGCGTGTATTCGCCTATCGCGGTGCGTTTGCCGTAGCCGTTTTCGGTGGCGGTGAGCACGCTTTGCGTTTCATCCTCAGCCACCAGCATGGCAATCACACTTTGGCCGTCTTCCAGCTTCATGCCGCGCACACCCGCAGCATTGCGCCCCATGTCGCGCACATCGTTTTCGTCAAAACGCACGGCTTTGCCACCGTCTGAGAACAACATGACATCGTGCTGACCATCCGTTAGCGCAGCGCCGACCAAAAAGTCGTCCTCGGCCAAATTAACGGCGATGATGCCGGCTTTGCGGGGGTTAGAAAACGCCGATAAGGCGGTTTTTTTCACCGTGCCCATGCTGGTGGCCATGAACAAATAATGCGATTCGGGGAAGCTGCGCATATCACCCGTTAATGCCACCACCACATTGATTTTTTCGCCGTCTTGCAGCGGGAACATATTGACGATGGGGCGGCCACGGCTGCCACGGCTGCCCGATGGGACTTCCCACACTTTGAGCCAATACAGGCGGCCGCGGTTGCTCATGCACAGCAGCCAGTCGTGCGTGTTGGCGATAAAGAGCTGGTCTATCCAATCGTCCTCTTTAGTGGCCGTCGCCTGTTTGCCGCGCCCGCCGCGTTTTTGCGCCCGGTATTCTGAGAGTGGCTGGCTTTTGATATAGCCCGAATGACTCAGCGTCACCACCATATCTACAGGCGTGATCAAATCCTCGGTCGACATATCTTGCGCGTTGTGTTCGATTTCAGAACGACGCGCGCCCAGCTTGGTGCTGCCGAATTCAGTTTTGATGACACGCAGCTCATCGCCGATGATGGCCGTAACACGCGCAGGCTTGGCCAGAATGTCGAGGTAGTCCTCTATCTCGGCCATCACCTCTTTGTATTCGGCAATGATCTTGTCTTGCTCTAAACCCGTCAGGCGCTGCAAGCGCATTTGCAAAATCTCAGCCGCTTGCGTGTCAGACAATTTATACAGACCCTCAGGCTGCAAACCAACGCTGGCATCCATATCCACAGGGCGGTAGTCAGCTACGCTAACAGCGCTGCCGTCTGCGCGTGTGCGTGTCAGCATCTCGCGCACCATGGCACTATCCCAAGCGCGGTTCATCAGTTCGATTTTGGCAACTGGCGGTGTGGGCGCATTACGAATGATGGCAATAAAGTCATCAATATTGGCCAGCGCCACAGCCAGGCCTTCGAGTACATGACCGCGGTCACGCGCTTTGCGTAGGTTATAGATAGTGCGGCGCGTCACTACTTCGCGGCGGTGTTGTAAGAACACATCTACCAGATCGCGCAGATTACACAGCTTGGGCTGGCCATCAATCAAGGCCACCATATTGATACCGAAGGTATCTTGTAGTTGGGTTTGCTTATATAAATTATTCAGCACCACTTCGGGCACTTCACCGCGCTTCAATTCAATGACCACGCGCATGCCCGATTTATCCGATTCGTCTTGGATGTGGCTGATGCCCTCGAGTTTTTTCTCTGTCACCAGCTCGGCCATGCGTTCAATCAGGCTCTTTTTATTCACCTGATAGGGCAGCTCGTCGATGATGATGGCTTGGCGCTGCCCGCGGTCTATGTCTTCAAAATGGCATTTGGCACGCATGATGACTTTGCCGCGCCCAGTGCGATAGCCTTCGCGCACGCCAGAAAGCCCATAAATAATGCCACCCGTAGGGAAATCAGGCGCAGGAATGATCTCCATCAAATCCTCGACGCTGGCATCGGGCCTATCCAGCATCAACAGGCAGGCATCCACTACTTCATTCAAATTGTGCGGCGGGATATTGGTGGCCATCCCTACAGCAATACCAGCCGAGCCGTTGACCAATAAATTAGGCAGGCGCGTAGGCATCACCAGAGGCTCGCGCTCTGAGCCGTCGTAGTTGGGGCCAAAATCAACGGTCTCCTTATCCAAATCGCCCAGCATTTCGTGTGCGATTTTGGCCAGGCGAATTTCCGTATAACGCATGGCCGCAGCGCCATCGCCGTCAACTGAGCCGAAGTTACCCTGGCCATCGACCAGCATATGCCGCAAGCTGAAAGGCTGGGCCATGCGCACGATGGTGTCGTACACCGCGATATCGCCGTGCGGGTGATATTTACCAATCACATCACCCACGATACGCGCCGATTTTTTATACGGGCGGTTGTAGTCGTTATTCAGCTCGTGCATGGCAAACAACACACGCCTATGCACAGGCTTCAAGCCGTCGCGTGCATCGGGCAGGGCACGCCCCACAATCACGCTCATCGCGTAATCGAGGTAAGACCGGCGCATTTCTTCTTCTAGGCTGATGGGCAGCGTCTCTTTGGCAAATTCGGTCATGGCACTCACTGATATGTTCTAAAAAAAGCTCTAAGGCTAAGCGAGCCATTTTAGCCCCTGCGCCCAGCACTTTGCTTTGTATCCCAAGCGCAACAGATTAAGCCGGCGTGTGCAGTATGCACGGTTTGCCGTGTTCGAATCCCTGTTAAGTTGTGGCAGAATCCTCGCTACGGGTTATCCTTAATCGGACCCTGGGCAGCTTGCGGCACCGTAGGCTGAAATTCAAATCACGAGGAAAATCATGACTAAGCTGAATAAAGTTACCGTTCTGCTGGCTTCTGTAGCCTTCGCTGGTGCCGTTTTCGCAGCACCTTCTACCGCTTCTAGCGACAACTGGCGCAATGGCCACGGCAATCTGCAGTGGAAAGACACATCAGGCGATTGCTGGCGCAACAGCGTTTGGACGCCTGCTACTGCAGCTGAAGGCTGTGGTAAACCCGTAGCTGCTGCCCCTGCCCCTAAAGCGGCTGAGCCAGCACCAGAGGCTAAACCTGTTGTTGCCGCTGAAAAAATTACGCTGCAAGCTGACGCTTACTTCGATTTCGACAAATCTACTCTGAAAGCTGAAGGCAAAGCCAAGCTGGATGACTTGGCTGGCAAACTGGGCCAAGTAAATGTTGAAACCATTGTTGCTACTGGTCACACTGACTCTGTAGGCACTGATGCTTACAACCAAGGCCTGTCTGTTCGCCGCGCCAACACTGTAAAAGCCTACTTGGTTTCTAAAGGTGTAGCTGCTGAGCGCGTTCTGGTTGAAGGCAAAGGCGAGACGCAACCTGTTGCTTCTAACGCTACCAAAGACGGCCGTGCACAAAACCGCCGCGTGGTAGTTGAAGTCGTTGGCGTTAAGAAGTAATTCTTTCCCCTTCTGCTCAAAACCCGCCGCAGGCGGGTTTTTTCTTGGGCAATCTAAAGGGGATTCAGGCAATTTCCAGCGTAAAGACTGCCTGGGCAGCTATACTTTCTCTAGCTTTTTCTTCATCTTAGGCCGCTTTTATGAACCGCGATACCGCAGAAATCGACAAATTTGCCGCTCTAGCCCATCAATGGTGGGACGAAAACGGCGAGCTACGCACCCTGCACCAACTCAATCCGCTGCGCCTTGCATGGATAGAGCAGCAAGCTGGCAAGCTGGCCGACAAAGCCGTGCTGGATATCGGCTGCGGTGGCGGCATTTTGTCTGAAAGCATGGCCAAGAAAGGTGCAGCGAAGGTGCTAGGGATTGATTTGGCAGAAAAATCTATCAAGGTTGCCAAGCTGCACGCACTAGAAGCGCAATTGCCCCATCTGCGCTACCAAACCATCAGCGCCGAAGATTTGGCGGCGCAAGAGCCTGCCAGCTTTGACATCGTCACCTGCATGGAAATGCTGGAACATGTACCCGACCCAGCCAGCACCGTACAAGCGGCAGCGCAGGCGCTCAAGCCAGGTGGCACTGTCATATTTTCAACGATCAACCGCAATGCCAAGGCTTGGGGCTTAGCCATCGTAGCGGCCGAATATGTGCTGGGTTTGGTGCCACGCGGCACCCACCACTATGACAAATTGGTCCGCCCCAGCGAACTAGCCGCTTGGGCACGCAATGCGGGTTTAACGCACACGGCTAGCAGCGGCGTCGAATACAACCCCCTCACGCGCCGTGTGCGCCTATCACCCAACACCGATGTCAACTATATGTTGGCCTTTAGGAAGCTCTGAACAAGCCTCCTTAACCCAACCTGCCTGAATATGCCCAGCCCTTTACCTGTACCACCAGCGGTATTTTTTGATTTAGATGGCACCCTGGTCGACTCTGCCCCCGATTTAGGCGGCGCTTGCGATTGGCTGCGTGCCCAGCGCGGCCTGCCGCCTTTGGGCATTGCGGCCTATCGGCCTGCTGCCAGTGCGGGCGCGCGCGGTCTATTGCAGGTGGCGTTTGGCGTGCAGCCCGAAGACCCCGAATTTGAAGCACTGCGCCAGCAATTCATTGCCCGCTATGAGGCGCATTTGGCCGATAACACCTATGCTTTTGACGGCATTGCCGAGCTCATCGCTGCCCTACAAGCGCACGGCATTAGCTGGGGCATCATCACCAATAAATCCATAGAGCTGACCCGTGTTTTAGTCAGCCGTATGCCCCTGTTGCAAAGCGCCGTGGCGGTGGTCGGCGGCAATAGTGCCGCAGCGCCTAAACCCAGTGCCGCGCCGATGTTATTGGCGGGCAAATTGGCTGGTGTGGATATCACCCAGTGTTGGTATGTAGGTGACGACGAGCGCGATATCCAAGCTGCCCGCGCCGCGCACATGCCCTGCGCCATCGCCGCAGGCTGGGGCTACGCGCCCAGCTCTGCGCTACACCATTGGGGGGCAGATGCCGTATGCAGCCACCCTGCGCAGATCCTAGATATCTTGGCCAGCGCCTAAGCTCAACGCAGCAGCAGCCTACAATTTAGCGTTATCCATTTTTGTCTATGCAGGAGTTTTGCCATGCCCCATATCAAGATGTACACCACAGGCTACTGCCCTTATTGCGTGCGGGCCAAAGCACTACTGCAATCCAAAGGGGTAGGGGCCATTGAAGAGATTCGGATAGACACCGACCCGGCCCAACGCGAGGACATGATGCGCATCACGGGCAGGCGCACAGTGCCACAGATTTTTATCGGTAACACGCATGTAGGCGGGTGCGACGATTTAATTGCACTAGATCAAGCTGGCGGCCTGCTACCCTTATTACATACCGCTTAGGCCTTAAGGCAGCAAGCGCAGCTTTTCATCGCGCATAATCACCCTTCGCTTTTTTCATTTTTCACGAGAGTTACGCCATGGCAGACCAAGCCGCGAACAGCACCAGCAACGAGCCAGTTTTCAACATTCAGCGCATCTATCTCAAAGACGCGTCCATGGAACAACCGAATTCGCCGCAAATTTTCTTAGAACAAGACTCTCCCGCTGTGGATATCAACTTGGGTATCGAGCAAACCCAATTGGGCGAAGGCGTATTTGAAGTCGCGCTAACCGGCACGGTCACCGCCAAAATCAAAGATAAAACCCTGTTTTTGGTAGAGTGCAAACAGGCTGGTATTTTTGAAGTCAGCGGCTTTCCTGCTGATCAAGTCGGCCCCATCTTGGGCGTGAATTGCCCGCAAATGCTATTCCCCTATCTGCGTGCGCAAATCTCTGATTTGGTAGTGCGTGGCGGCTTCCCACCCGTGGTGCTGAACGAGATCAACTTCCCTGCGATTTACGCCGCGCAGTTGGAACAGCAAGCCCAAGGCACCCCCACGCCAAACTGATTGCAGCTATCGGCTGTACCCCAGGCAGTTTTTAAAGAGAATATC
The DNA here is from genome assembly GCA_964608575.1 of uncultured Burkholderiaceae bacterium. Classification (GTDB taxonomy): domain Bacteria; phylum Pseudomonadota; class Gammaproteobacteria; order Burkholderiales; family Burkholderiaceae_C; genus JAMIFN01. The sequence continues at coordinate 14,032 of CAZSPW010000032.1, forward strand.
CTCTTTTCCCTCGTAAATCCTGCCTGGGTAGCTAGCAAATATGAAGCGCGGTTTTTACACCATCATGGCCGCGCAGTTTTTTTCTTCCTTGGCTGATAACGCCCTGTTTGTCGCCTCGGTTGAACTGCTGCGTGATACCCAAGCTCCTGATTGGACGGGCGCCGCGCTGGTGCCAATTTTTGCGCTTTTTTATGTATTGCTGGCGCCTTGGTTGGGTGCGTTCGCAGATCGCTTCCCTAAAGGCCGCGTCATGTTCATCAGCAATATGCTGAAAATGCTCGGCTGTGTGCTGATTTTGCTTTTCCCCCACCCTTATTGGATTTTGGCCTGCTACGGCTTGGTGGGTTTAGGCGCGGCAGCGTATTCCCCCGCCAAATATGGCATCTTGACTGAGCTTTTGCCACCCTCGCAATTAGTCAAAGCCAATGGCTGGATAGAGGGCTTGACCATCGCCTCCATCTTGCTGGGCGTATTGCTAGGCGGCGCTTTGGTAGGCGAGCGTTTTAGCGCCTACATCTTCTCCGACACCTTCGCCATCGATTTTGAACGCTTTGGCATCCAATTTAGCTCAGAAGCGGCCATCGCCCTACTGGTAGTTATCTACCTGATCGCTGCGGCCATCAATCTGCATATCCCGCACACCGGCGTGGCCATGCGCCGGATGCGCAGCTTTGCGCTGCGCGAGTTTATGGTGTGCAACCGCCGCTTGTGGCGCGATCGCTTGGGGCAAATCAGCCTCACCGTCACCACTTTATTTTGGGGCGTCAGTGGCAATTTGAAATATATCGTGCTGGCTTGGGCAGCACTGGTGCTGGGCTACAGCACCTCGCAAGCCACCAGTTTGCTCGGGGTAGTGGCCATAGGCACCGCCATAGGCGCAACCTGGGCCTCGTTTAAAGCGCGATTGGATGAAGCCCATAAAGTCATCCCCCTAGGCATCATCATGGGTGTGCTCATCATCATCATGAATGGCCTGTATTACGCCCCGCGCGAGCCGCTGGATTTGCGCCTGTATTTATCTTGGGGGTTTTTGCTGGCGCTGGGCATCGTTGGCGGCTATCTGGTGGTGCCGATGAATGCCCTGCTGCAACACCGTGGCCACAGCCTCATGGGGGCAGGGCGCAGCATCGCGGTGCAAAATTTCAATGAACAAGCCTGCATTTTGTTGCTAGGCGGCCTGTATGTGGGCATGCAAGGCTTGGGCTGGAGTGCCGCCGTCGCCATCACCACCTTCGGCCTCATCGTCATCGCCGTGATGCTGGCTGTACGCACTTGGTATGCCCGCAATATGCGCCAGCACCCTCAAATCATGGCGCATTTGCTCAACCAAGCGCGTGAGCACGATACCCACCTGCGCTAAAGTATGACCATGACCGATATCTTAGAAAAAATCTGTGCCACCAAACACGAAGAAGTGGCCGCTGCGCTGAAAAAAACCAGCCGTGCCGATATGCGCCGCGATGCCGAAAGCCGTGTACTCACGCGCGATTTTGTCGCTGCCATTCGTGCCAAACACCAAGCAGATCAAGCAGCGGTGATTGCCGAAATCAAAAAAGCCTCGCCCAGCAAAGGCGTGATACGCGCTGATTTTGAACCCGCCGATATTGCCCAAAGTTATGCCGAATACGGCGCGGCCTGTCTTTCGGTTTTAACCGATCGCCAATACTTCCAAGGCAGCCCCGATTATTTAAAGCAAGCCCGCGCCAGCTGCCAGTTACCTGTGCTGCGCAAAGACTTTATGGTCGATAGCTTTCAAATCGACGAAGCCCGCGCTATGGGCGCAGACTGCATTTTGCTGATTGCCGCTTGCCTAGACGACGCGCAACTGCGCGACATGGAAGCCCAAGCCCAGCACCTGAATATGGCCGTGCTGGTGGAAGTACACGACGAGCGCGAAATGGAACGCGCACTGCATCTCAAAACCCCGCTGATAGGTGTGAACAACCGCAATCTGCGCACTTTTGAGGTAGATATCAACACCACGGCGCGCCTGCGGCAAATGGTCGATAGCGCGCGCATCGTCGTCGCCGAAAGCGGCATTTCCAGCCCCGCTGAAGTGGCCACGCTGCGCGGGCAGGGCGTGCATACTTTCTTGGTGGGCGAGGCCTTTATGCGTGCGCCCGAACCTGGGGCTGAGCTGCAAAAGCTCTTTGCTTGATTTTTCAGCATCAAATTGGCTTTTTAGGCCGCCAAATCTGCCTGAGCAGCTTCTTTTTTCATAGTGGAAATTCATGCAACTGGTTTTAGCCTCTAACAATGCTGGCAAACTGGCTGAACTGCAAACCATGTTCGGCGGCTTGCCCGTGCAGCTCGTGCGCCAAAGCGAACTGGGCGTGAGCGAGGCCGAAGAGCCGCACCGCACTTTTGTCGAAAACGCCCTGGCCAAAGCGCGTCACGCCGCTCGCGCCAGCGGCCTGCCCGCCTTGGCCGATGATGCTGGCCTATGCTTGGCCGCTTGGGGTGGGCTGCCTGGGGTGGATACCGCGCTGTTCAGCCAGCAGCGCTACGGCATCCCGCGCGGGCAAGACGAACACGGCAATGACAACAACGCCAGCGCCATCTTGCGCGCGATGGAGGGCGAAGAAAATCGCCACGCCGCTATGGTCAGCACTTTGGTGGCCGTGCGCCACGCCGACGACCCAGAGCCTTTAATCGCCATAGGCCGTGTGCGCGGCCTGCTGACTAAAGAGCGCCTAGGCGCAGGCGGCTTTGGCGTGGACCCGATTTTTTATTTGCCTGAATATGGGCAAACCTTTGCACAAATGCCGGCCGATCTGAAAAACCAGCTCAGCCACCGTGGCCGCGCCGCCGCGCAGATGCGCCAGCTCATCGCCGAAAATTGGCTAGCCGAGCAGGCCTAAACCCATGTCTGCCCAAGATGCTCTGCACTATCTGCGCCCCGGCAGCCTGATGCTGCCCGCGCTGCCGCCGCTGTCGATTTATGTGCATCTGCCTTGGTGTTTGAAAAAATGCCCTTATTGCGACTTCAATTCGCACGAGGTACGCACCGCGAACACATTAGAAGATGCGCTGCAAAACCGCTATATCGATGCGCTGATTTTGGATGCCGAATCCGCCTTGCCCCTGGTTTGGGGTCGCCCCATCCACAGCATTTTTATGGGTGGCGGCACGCCGTCCCTCTTTGCCCCAGCGCAAATCGAACGCCTGATCGCCGCCCTGCGCGCGCGTTTTCCGCTCACGGCAGATTGTGAAATCACACTGGAAGCCAATCCCGGCACTTTTGAAAAAGACCGTTTTGCCGCCTACCGCGCCGCGGGCGTGACGCGCCTATCCGTCGGCGTGCAGTCCTTTCATGACACCAAACTGCAAGCCATAGGGCGCGTGCACAATGCCGCGCAAGCCCGCGCTGCGCTGCACGAAGCCGCCGAGCATTTTGAGCATTTCAATCTGGATTTGATGTACGCCCTGCCTGGGCAAAGCCTGACTGATTTGCAGGCCGATGTCGCCACCGCGCTGTCATTCCAGCCGCCGCATTTGTCTATCTACCACCTCACGCTCGAACCCAATACCTATTTCGCCAAATTTCCGCCCGCCCTGCCGGATGAAGACATCGCCTGGCAAATGCTGGACGCCATCACCGCGGCCACGCAGGCCGCGGGCTTAGCGCGTTATGAGGTTTCGGCCTTTGCCCGCAGCGCAGGCCAGCAATGCCGCCACAACCGCAATTACTGGCAGTTTGGCGATTATTTGGGCATAGGCGCGGGCGCGCACGGCAAAATCAGCTTTCCGCACCGCGTGCTGCGCCAAGTGCGCTACCGCACCCCGTCTGAATATCTGGCACAGGCCGAGCGCGGGCAATTTGTCGCGCAAGAGGGCGAAATCGCCCGTGCCGACCTGCCTTTTGAATTCATGCTCAACGCCCTGCGCTTGGTCGATGGTTTTGCCGTGCAAGACTTTGCTGAGCGCACAGGTTTGCCGCTCACCGCGATAGAAAAGCCCTTGCAAGAGGCCGAAGCCAAAGGCCTGATCACCCGCGACTGGCAGCGCATTGCGCCCACCACGCGCGGCCTGGATTTTTTAAGCGAACTGCAAGGCCTGTTTTTACCTGATGCCGACTAAACAGCCTTGAGATCGTCATTCCTGCGCAAAGCCTGCCACTGCGTAAGCTGGGGCGGGAACCCATGTGTTTTTGACTCGTCATCCCTGCGCAGGCAGGGATCCACCCGTCGAACATCATCGGATTACCTGCAAGGCACAGGCAGCAGCGAGGTAGATGCCAGCCTACGCTGGCATGACGA
>CAZSPW010000033.1:0-15136 GCA_964608575.1 uncultured Burkholderiaceae bacterium
AAAGGGCAGGCGCGGCACGCCTGGCACTTGCTGCACTGCGTTTAAGGGTGTCAATTCAGCCGTAGCCAGTGCGGGCTTGGCCACCAAGGTGACGGGGTAAACCGCAGTCCAATTGGCTTGGCATTGCGCCAAGGCTTGTTCGGCTATGGCTTTGTCGTCAAACATTTTTTTGGCTATCAGGCCATAGAGAAAAGTGCGTAAAAACCAGCCTGCTTGGGCTGCGCTGGCGCCTGCGCCAAAAGACGATTGCAAGATGAAACGCGGCACTTGTGCGCCGTTAATGGCGGCAATGATGGCGGGCAGGCTGTGCCGTTGGAAGTGGCTGCCTAGGCAAAAGGCGCGCAAGCTGGGGCGTTGGCCTAAACAAGAAATGACGGCATCGGCACCAGTGAAGGCGCTCAGCAAGTCTTGCGGGTTTTGCAACGAACCTTGCACGATGCGCAGCCTAGGCTGTGGCCGTAAAACGCCTGTGCGGCGCACAAAGGCCAGTACTTCGTGGCCTTGCGTCAAGGCCGCTTGAACCAGCCATTGCCCTGTGCTGCCTGTGGCACCAAGTATGACGATTTTCATGCTGCGGTTTTCTTTCAGTATCAGGGGCGGGTGGGCTGCTGTGGCAGTGGGCGGAAGATGTGGTTTTGGGCGTAAAAGTTCGCGTTTGCGTTGGCTTCATGCCAGCCAGGGATGCCAAATACCGGCAGGGGCGCATAGGGCTTTTGCCCAGCCGCCACTTGTGGCAGCACATGCTGCGCCAGCGCAGCGCAGGCGGCTGCATCCCAGTTGCCTTTGTGGGCAGCTAAATCCACGCGTAAAGTGTGCGCCGTCAGCCCTAAATGCGGTTTTAAGCTGAGTTGCTCCAGCAAACCGTGGCCGATTAAAAGCAAGCGTACCTGCGCCCAGTCATCCCGCAAATCCAGCAGGGCGCGTTGCCATTGCCGCGTTTGCAATGCTTGCCAAATGGCATCAGGGGCATCCAGCAGTAAGCCGCTTTCGTCTAGCACCGTAACGGCATTGCGCAGGGCGCTGCGCTTGGCGCCTGCGCCATCGCGCGCGATTTCGCCTGCCTGCAGGCGGTTGAGCTGAGTTTTGAGTTGGGGCCAATGGCACCAAATCAGGCCGCCGAATACATCGTGCAGATTCTCGCGCGTGGGGATGCGCTGCTGCTCAAAAATAAAGCTTTCGTAAGCCTGACCTTTGGGCAATTCGCTTTGCGGCACGAAAGTAAAAGAATGGGTTTTTAGGCTAGCCTGCAAATGATTGAGCGCAGCGTAGGCGGGCAGGCCTGTGGCTAGGGCTTTTTCGACCTGCTGCAGATGGGGCTGCAGGTGTTGTAGGTGCAAAGCCCCTGTATCAAAGGCTTCCATCTGGTGCTGGCTTAGGCGATCAAACGCCAGTTCAGGGTTTCGCCCGCCGCCAGCGGTTTGATGATGGCCTCGCCATAGGGGTAGCTCTCGGGCGCGGCCCAGGCTTGGCGGCTCAAGGTCACGCTGCCCGTATTGCGCGCCAGGCCGTAAAAATCTGCGCCGTTGAATGACGCAAAGGCTTCGAGTGCATCCAATTGGCCCACTGATTCAAAAGCCTGTGCGTAAAGCTCTAACGCAGCGTGCGCGGTGTAGCAGCCCGCGCAGCCGCTGGCGTGCTCTTTCAGGTGCGCGGCGTGGGGGGCACTGTCGGTGCCGAGGAAGAATTTGCCCGTAGCCTCTAGCTGCCCCGTGGCCGCTTGCAGCAAGGCTAGCCTGTGCACTTCGCGTTTGAGCACGGGCAGGCAGTAGTAATGCGGGCGGATACCGCCCGTGAAAATGGCGTTGCGGTTGTAGAGCAAATGGTGGGCGGTGATGGTGGCTGCGGTGTAGGCGTCGCTGCTGGCCACATATTGCGCCGCGTCTTTGGTGGTGATGTGTTCAAAAACGATTTTCAGTTCAGGAAAATCGCGGCGCAGGGGCTGCAACACGCGGTCGATAAACACGGCTTCGCGGTCAAAAATATCAATGTCACCATCAGTCACTTCACCGTGTACCAAAAGCAGCACGCCGTGTTTTTGCATGGCTTCGAGCGTGGGGTAAATTTTGCGCACATCGGTCACGCCTGCGTCGCTATTGGTGGTCGCGCCTGCGGGGTAGAGTTTGGCGGCGGGCAGGCCTGCGGCCTTGGCTGCGGCGATTTCGGCGGGCGCTAAGGTGTCGGTCAAATACAGGGTCATCAGCGGCTCAAAGCTGCTGCCTGCTGGCAGCGCCGCCAAAATGCGTTCTTTATAGGCTAGTGCCTGTGCCACCGTGGTCACGGGTGGCTTCAGATTAGGCATGATGATGGCGCGGCCAAATTGCGCTGCCGTGTGGCCTATGACGGCTTGCAGCGCCGCGCCGTCGCGCACATGCAAATGCCAGTCGTCGGGGCGGGTGATGGTCAGGCTATTGGGTGGAGTGCTGCTGTTCATAGGATGTCATGCCTTATCAAAAATGTGAGCTGCTCAGGCAGATTCTGCGGCTTAAAAGCCCGAAAAGGCACTGAAAAATAGAGTGGACGATGCGGCTTTAAGCGCGCGTCCAAGTCGTGCCCTGGGCGTTGTCTTTCAAAGCGATGCCCTGCGCCAGCAGTTCTTGACGGATGGCGTCAGCGCCTGCGTAATCTTTGGCCGCTTTGGCCGCTTGCCGCTGGGCGATTTTGGCTTCTATCGCTGCCGTGTCTAAATCGCCAGCATCGCCTTGCAAATAGCTTTGTGCATCGGCTTGCAGCAAGCCCAACACGCCGCCCAATTGGCGCAGCAATTGCGCCAGTTTGGGGTCGTGGCTGCGGTTGAGCTCGCCGGCTAAGTCGAACAATACGGCCACGGCCTCGGGCGTGGCAAAGTCGTTGTTCATGGCGGCTTGGAATTTGGCGGCTTGCGGCTGCGCCCAGTCTATGGCTGCATCATTTGCAGGCACGCTGTGGGGCACGGCGGCGAGCGCGGTGTAGAGGCGTTTTAAGCCTTGCTGCGCATCTTGCAAATGCATGTCGGAATAATTCAGTGGGCTGCGGTAATGCGTGCGTGCTACGAAAAAACGGATGGTTTCACCGTCAAATTTTTGCAGTACATCACGGATAGTGAAAAAATTTCCTAGGCTTTTGGACATTTTCTCGTTGTCCACATTCACAAAGCCGTTGTGCATCCAGTAGTTAGCCAAGGGCTGGCCACTGGCGCCCTCGCTTTGTGCGATTTCGTTTTCGTGGTGGGGAAACTGCAAATCCGCGCCGCCGCCGTGAATATCGAACGATTCCCCTAGCAGGGCGCAACTCATGGCTGAGCATTCAATATGCCAGCCTGGCCGGCCTGTGGCGTAGCCGTAGGCGGCGCCGTCCCATTTGGCGTCTTGTGGCTCTTCCGCTTTGGCGGCTTTCCACAGCACAAAATCCAGCGGGTCTTGTTTGCCCTCACTCACCGCTACGCGCTCGCCCGCTTGCAATTCGTCTAAAGATTTGCCTGATAACTTGCCATAACCGGCAAAGCGACGCACGGCAAAATTCACATCGCCGCTGGGCGTGCTGTAAGCCAATTTTTTGTCTTCCAGCGTTTTGATCATGCCCAGCATTTGTGGCACAAAATCGGTGGCGCGTGGATCGTGGTCGGGGCGTTGGATGCCGAGCGCATCGGCGTCGCGGTACATTTCGGCAATCATGCGATCAGTCAGGCTTTTGATGCTCTCGCCGTTTTCTAGCGCCCGTTTGATGATTTTGTCGTCGATGTCGGTGATATTGCGCACATAAATGACTTGGTAACCGCTGCTGCGCAGCCAGCGCTGCACGACATCGAAAGTCACCATGCTGCGGGCGTGCCCAATGTGGCACAAGTCATACACTGTCATGCCGCATACATACATGCGCACCTGCTTGGCTATTTGCGGCTTAAATGGCTCTAATTGTCGCTTTAATGTATTAAAAATCTGCAAAGTCATGATGTGTGGGGCTATTTTCTGTGTGTGGGCTGCGGCTTGCCGAGTTTAAACGCACGCGCAAAGCTGGGGCAGTATACAGAGGCGCTTGAATTTCTATCGGGCGTTGGAGGGCTAGTTTAGAATCCGCGCTTTATTGGCCTTACAGTTCACTCTTTCATTTTTACGAGGATAGCGATGCGTCACTTACTAGCTCGAGTTCATCGCCGCTTTTTGAGCACTAGCTTTGTTGCCCTGGCTTGCCTAGTCGGCCCAGGCATTGCCTATGCGAATGATTACAGCGAGATCAGCCGTTTATTGCGTGCGGGGCAACTAAACGAGGCCAATGCGAAAGTAGATCAATTACTGGCGCAGAAGTCACAAGACCCGCAAATTCGGTTTTTTAAAGGTGTGATTCAAAGCGAACAGGGTAAGCCTCAGGATGCGATCAATACTTTTATCAAGTTGACGCAAGACTATCCAGAATTGCCAGAGCCTTACAACAATTTGGCCGTACTGTATGCTGGGCAAGGGCAGTTTGATAAAGCACGCGCGGCTTTAGAAATGGCCATTCGCACCAACCCAAGCTATGCGACAGCGCATGAGAATTTGGGTGATATCTATGCCAAGCTCGCCAGCCAAGCCTACAGCAAAGCTTTGCAGCTGGACTCCAGCAATGCAGCGGTGCAGCCCAAGCTGTCTTTAATCAAAGATATTTTTGCACCGGGCGGCAAAACAGTGCGCGCCACGGACAAAACGGCATCGGGCGCTGGCGCGCCAGTTGCGCCAGTGGCGGCGAATAAGCCAGCCGCGCCTGTAGTGCCAACAGTGGCGCCAGTGGCCAGCAAGTTTCCCGCTGTTGTGGTCGCGCCACCATTGGTGGCCAATAAAACGGCTACTGCCTCAGCCAAAGTGGAAGCGGCAGAAGACAAAAACGAGGCTAAGGCTGCCGCTGACAATGCTGCTGCCAGTAGCGCAGATGAGCAAGCGGTGGAGGCTGCGGTGCAAGCTTGGGCTCAGGCTTGGAGCAAAAAAGACATGAAAGCCTATTACGCCGCTTACGCTTCAGGCTTTAAGCCAGCAGGTGGTGCTAGCCGCAGCAGCTGGGAGGCCGATCGTAAAGCCCGCATCGTAGGTAAAAATAAAATTCGTGTGGAATTGAGCAATATCCGCGTCTCAGTCAAAGGTGATCAAGCAACAGCCTACTTCCGTCAAGATTACCAAGGCGATAGCTTGCGCGTGTCTAGCAATAAATCCTTGGCCTTGGTCAAAGAAGGCAAGCGCTGGTTGATTGTGCGCGAAATGGCGGGCAGTTGAGCGCGCTCAGAATTGCTCATTTTTTTGAAAAATGCTTAAAAGAGGCAGAGCCTAGTGCCCTGCCTCTTTTTCATGGGTGTCAATAGTGTCGTTTTTGGTGTTGTCAAAGCCTGTTGGTTTTGTTTGTCTATGGTGTCAGCGGCAGTGCGTGGGCTTACGCGCTGCGAGAGCAGCGCGGGTCGTGCTCGCCGCTGTTTGGCTTATTTGTGCAGGCTGCTGGCCGCTAGCTGCGCTCGCTAAAGCAGATCCAAATGCGCCTGTGCCAGCTGTGCATAAGCAGCAAAAAACGGCTAGCGCAAGGCCTTACGCCAGCGCCGCTAGGACTGGGGCTGGGGGCGTACAGCGCCCTAGAGCCGCAGCAGTCAACCCTAGCCCTTCTAAAGAGCAAAAAAAACCAGCGTCCCCAATGCGGCGTGTGGCTACAGGCTTGAGCACGGCTGAAATCGAAATGCGTTTGCAAGCGATTTATACGGCGATTGCTCATGCTGATAATCGTCGCGCCTTGGATTTGGCCGAACGGCTCACGCGCGCGCAACCAAATTTTCAACTCGGACAGATGCTTTATGCCGATCTACTGCTGGCGCAAACGCGCCCCGTAGCCATGCCTGGCAGCGCGCCTGAGAGCTTAAATCGTGCTGCCCCTGGCGTCATGACTGATTTGCGTGCCGAGGCTAAAGCACGCATTAAAGCTCTGCAAGATCGTCCACCTGCTGGCACCCTGCCTGAAAACTTTACGGCTTTGTCCAATTGGAATAGCCAAGCCATTGCAGTAGATATAGATAAATCGCGCCTGTATGTGTTTGCCCGCAATGCACAGGGGCAGTTGCAGTTAGTGCATGACTACTACATTTCTATTGCCCGCTTGGGCGCTGTGAAAACCAATGAAGGTGATTTACGCACCCCCTTGGGGCCCTACTTCATTACTTCGCAGTTATATGCTGCCCAGTTACCAGCTTTTTACGGCGCGGGTGCCCTGCCTTTGAATTACCCTAGTCCTTACGATGTGCGCCGTGGCAAGAGTGGTAGCGGTATTTGGTTACATGGCACGCCACCGCAACAATATTCACGCCCACCGCAGGCCTCAGAAGGTTGCGTAGTGCTCACTAACCCAGATTTTGATGTATTGGCGCAAACAGTGGCTTTGCGCAGCACGCCTGTGGTCATAGCGCAAGCCTTGCGCTGGGTGCAGGCGGATACTTGGCAAGCGGACTTCAACGCCGCTTGGCAGGCTTGGCGCAGCCATAAACTCCAAGGTTCAGGGCCAGCTTTGGCGCCTTTTTATTACGCTAGCTTTAGCGGGCAGGGCGGGCAGAACTGGGTCAGTTTTTACCGCCAGCTACAAGCGGAGATGCGCCAAAATCCCGTTATTACCAGCGATATCAGCAAAGTCAGTAGGGTGTACTGGCGCGAAGCTGCTGATGAGGAGGTCGTGGTTGTGACTTTTGAGCAAACCTTGGGGGCCAAGGAGAAAAAGCGCCGACAGTATTGGCGGCGTAAAGCCCCTTATCCTTGGCGGATTTTTTACGAGAGTGATGTGTAAACTCGCGGTCTGGCGCAAAGCTGCCACAATTGGGCGTGCTTTGCATGGTTATCCCTTATTTTTAGAAAGTGTGCGATATGAAACAGCTGTTTTCTTCTGCTTTGCTGGCCACAGGCTTGTTTTTAGCCGCTAGCGGCGCTTGGGCGCAAGATAAAGTCAAATTCGTCACCAGCATGGGCGATATCGTAGTGGAGTTGGATGCTGCCAAAGCGCCGAAAACCGTGGCCAATTTCCAGCAATATGTCAAAGACAAACATTACAACGGCACGATTTTTCATCGCGTTATTAAAGACTTCATGATTCAAGGCGGTGGTATGAATGCGCAAATGCAAGAAAAGCAAACGCGCGAGCCGATTCCCTTGGAGGCGAAAAATGGCCTGAAAAACCAACGCGGCACCATAGCCATGGCGCGTACCAATATGCCAGATTCAGCCACAGCGCAGTTTTTTATCAATGTCAAAGACAATGACTTTTTAAACGCGGCTCCAGGCAACGATGGCTACGCCGTCTTTGGCAAAGTGGTGCAGGGTATGGATGTGGTGGACAAAATCCGTGCGGTTGCTACTGGCAGCGCAGGTATGCACCAGGATGTGCCCAACCAAGCTATCGTGATCAAGGAAGCCGTGCTGCTGCCAGCCAAGACCGAAAAAGCCGAAAAAGCGGCTAAAGCCGACAATGCGGCGGCGCAAAAACCAGCCGTGAAAGCCGACGCTAAAGCGGCGGTGAAAAAGCAGTAATTTTTATCAGTGAGAGTGAGTTTGCCCCTATGAATACGCCTATTTCCTATAAAGACGCCGGTGTCGATATTGACGCGGGAGATGCGCTGGTCGAGCGCATCAAACCCTTGGCCAAAAAGACCCTGCGCGAAGGCGTACTCGGGGGCATAGGCGGCTTTGGCGCTTTGTTTGAAGTGCCCAAACGCTACCAAGAGCCTGTGCTGGTCAGTGGCACCGACGGTGTGGGCACCAAGCTCAAACTGGCGTTTGAGTGGAATATGCACGACACCGTGGGTATTGATTTGGTCGGTATGAGTGTCAATGATGTCTTGGTGCAAGGAGCGGAGCCGCTTTTCTTTTTAGATTATTTTGCTTGTGGCAAATTAGATGTAGAAACTGCGGCGGCCGTGATCGGCGGTATCGCTAAAGGCTGCGAGCTTTCTGGCTGCGCCCTGATCGGTGGCGAAACCGCAGAAATGCCAGGGATGTACCCAGCGGGCGAATACGATTTGGCGGGTTTCTGCGTCGGTGTGGTGGAAAAAAGCAAGGCGCTGACAGGCAAAACCGTGGGCGCTGGCGATGTGGTCTTAGGTTTGGCTAGCCACGGCGTACACAGCAATGGTTTTAGCCTGGTGCGCAAATGCCTAGAACGCGCAGGCAGCAATCTCCCCAGCACGCTCGATGGCCAGCCTTTCCGCCAAGCCATCATGGCGCCCACCCGTTTGTATGTGAAAAATGTGCTGGCGGCGCTGGCGGCGCACCCTATCAAGGCGCTGGCGCATATCACCGGTGGTGGCTTGCTGGAAAACATCCCACGCGTTTTGCCCGAAGGCATGGCTGCACAAATCCAGCAAGGCAGTTGGCCACAGACTGAGCTGTTTGCCTGGCTGCAAGAAACTGCAGGTATAGACGCGGTAGAGATGAACCGCACTTTCAATAATGGCATCGGCATGGTGGTGGTGATTGCGGCAGAACACGCTGCGGCCTGTGCCAAAACCCTGGCCGATTTGGGTGAGACGGTTTACACCATAGGCCAAATTGCACCGCGCACAGGCGCTGCGGTTGAGTTGGTGTAATTCACACAGTCAAATTTAACTATTGATTTAATAGCTGCTCAGGCAGATTTGGCGGCGTTTGAGGCCTAAAGTATCCTCAAAAACCAGCTAAATCTGCCTTTTTTCTTCTTATGCTTAGCGACCACCCCGCCCACCGCTTGCAGCGCCCATCGCCCGCCATCGTCTCGCAAGAGGCCATGTGGCGCTTGCCGCGCTGGGCGTTGTGGGGGCTGTGTTTGTTGTATAGCTGCGCCGGCCTGGTGTTTCGTGATCCGTGGAAAAGCGCAGACATCATTGCCTTAGGGTGGATGCAGGCTATAGCCGAGGGCCGTAGCAGCTGGCTACGCCCTATGTTGGATGGCTTTGCCGCGCCCGCATTTACTTGGCTGCCGTATTGGTTGGGGGCTTGGGGGATCAAGCTGGGTGCTTGGGCCATGCCGCTGGATATGGCAGCGCGCCTGCCATTTGTGCTGCTTTTGCTGCTGACTTTTACGGCTGTTTGGTATGCCACCTATTGCTTAGCGCGTGAGGCCGAGGCGCAGCCCTTGCCTTTTGCCTTGGGCGGAGAGGCTCGCCCTGTGGACTACGCGCGCAGCGTAGCCGATGGCAGCGTATTGGCGTTGATGGCTACTTTGGGTCTGGCGCAGCTAGGGCACGAGGCTACGGCAGTGTTAGCGCGCTTGGCCTTTGTCGCCTTATGGCTTTATGCTGTTGCGGGTTTGCGCTTATATCCAACTAAAGCTTTATGCGCCGCGGCTGTGGCCAGTTTGGGTTTGGCTTTTTCTGGCGCACCAGGTTTATTGCTGTTGCTGGCTTTAGGTACTGTATTGCTACGCCCTGTTGTGCAGGCCAGTTTGGGCTTGGCGTCGCTGCGTGTGCATGGGGCGCTGGTGGCGCTGGCCTTGTTCTCAGCAATAGGTGCTTGGGGCTTGCAAGCGGGGCTGCAAAGCGTAGCTTATGCCAATACGGCTTGGTTGGCGGGTTTACAGCTCTCAGGCCGCAGCCTGTCATCTTGGCTGCGTTTGTTTGCATGGTTCGTCTGGCCTACTGGGCTGATGGCATTGGTGGCGTTGTGGTCTTGGCGTGCATGGTGGCGTAGCCCACATATTTTGTGGCCGCTGGTGGTGCTGCTGCCTTGTCTATTGCTGGTGTTCACTAAAACGCCAGCGGATCGTCAATTGTTGTTAGCCACTCCAGCCTTAGCGGTATTGGCGGCTATGTACCTGCCCACTATGCGGCGCACGGTATCGGCTCTGATTGACTGGTTTACTTTGTCATTTTTTAGTATTTGTGTTCTCACTCTATGGGTGGTATGGCTGTCTTTGGAGTTGGGTTGGCCGGCCCAGCCCGCGCGCAATGTCGCCAAACTGCTGCCTGGATTTGTCTATCAAGGCAATATGTGGGCAACGCTGGCTGCGCTGGTGCTCACGGCTTTGTGGCTGCGGTCTATTGTTTGGCGCGTAGGGCGTGATCGTTCTGCTTTGTGGAAGAGCCTAGCTCTGCCTGCGGGGGGGGCTGCGGTCTGCTGGGCCTTGCTCATGAATCTTTGGTTTCCTTTGCTCAACTACGCGCGCAGCTACGAAGGCATGATGGCTGATTTAGCCCGTAAAACCAGTTCTGCTTCGGTTTCGCTCGCCGTTGCGCAGCCTTCAGCCTGCGTGTACACCTATGGCTTAAGGCCTGAGCACGCCGCTGCATTGCATTTTTATCGGCCATTGCGTGTGCAGGCCTATCGGCGTGGCCAGCAGCAAACGCAGCCTTGTGCCTGGTTTTTGTTAGAGGCCAAAGATATGGGGCGTCTGCCTGATTGGGTAGGAGAGCAACTGTGGGAATTGCAGGGCTATATCCAACGCCATGGGGATGAAGAGGCGCTGGCTTTATATTACCGCAGCGGGCTATGAAAAAGTGAGCACTTAAACTCAGTGCCTTTGTGAAAAAATAAGAAAATCAGCCTGTTTTTTTTGAGCGAGCAGGTTCAGTAGAGATAATGTGCCCCTTATGAAAAACATCGTGATTTTGATCTCAGGTGGCGGCTCGAATATGGCGGCTATCGTGCGCGCAGCGCAGCAGGAGCAGTGGGGCCAAACGCTAGATGCGCGTATTGCCGCAGTCATCAGCAATAAGGCCGATGCTGCAGGATTAGTGTTCGCCGCAGAGCAGGGTATCGCTACAGCAGTGCTGGATCATCGCGCCTATACTGGGCGCGAAGACTTTGATGCGGCATTAGCCGCGCAAATCGATGCCTTTGATCCAGCCTTGGTGGTGTTGGCTGGTTTTATGCGGATTTTGACACCCGGCTTTGTCGCGCGCTATGCAGGCCGATTGTTGAATATCCATCCATCGCTTTTACCGGCTTTTCCAGGCTTGCATACGCATCAACGCGCGATTGATATGGGCTGCAAATTTGCTGGTTGTACGGTGCACCAAGTCACTGCAGAGCTGGATAATGGCCCTATTTTGGCGCAGGCTGTGGTGCCTGTTTTCGTGGGGGATACCGCTGCAGAGCTAGCTGCACGCGTACTCAGCCAAGAGCATGTGATTTACCCGCAGGCGGTGGCCAGTTACTTCAGGGCTTAGGGACAAAGGTTAAAACATCGCCTGCGCGCAACAGCAAACTCTCAGGCGGCAGACCCAAGTCATAAAGCTGGCGTAAATCTAAGTTTTGTTTTTGCCCTGCGCGTTGCAGTTCAATACGGCTGAGGTCGGCGCGCTCCAGCAGGCCGCCGGCGCGGGTGATGGCTTCGGCCAAGCTCATGGCTTGGTTATCAATAAAGTAGTCGCCTGGGCTGTAAACCTCGCCTTGTAGGCGTACAGCTTGGCTGCGGTATTGGTCTATGCGCAAGGCTACATTGGGGCTGGCATTGGGATGCTCTAAGGCGGTGCGCAGCACCCGCTGCGCCTGTGCAACGGTCAAACCTTGTAGGCGATAGGCTCCGAGCTTGCCGATATCGAGTATGCCATCGGCATTCAGGGCGGTTTGCGTACGAATATCGGGCTGCTGCCACACACCACTGATATCGATATCGAGCACATCACCTGCGCCCATACGATAGGCGCTGCTACTGCCCGCTAGGTTGCGCAGCTGCTCGGGCGTCATGGCGCGCCCCATATCGGGTGTGCGCACGACTCCTCTAGGGTTGGGATGAAAAATACTCAGTGCGCGTTTTAAAAGCGGTTGCGTACTAGGATCGTCTGGGCTATCGGCATAAAGCGGGGGGGCGTTTTCCATGCTCGCGAAAACGGCTTCACCTTGGCTGTTTTTGCCCTCGCCTTGAAAGCCCGCACAGGCACCCAATAGCAGCAAAGCACAGCATCCTGCGGCATGGGCCAGGGGCATGAGATAGCGCGCTAGAGAGCCGATTTTTTTATCAGTCATAACGGTGTTTTAGGCCGCAGAATATGCCTGAACAGCTATTTAAAAAATAGCTTACCAGGGCTGCCACCATGGTTTATCCACGCCTTTGGGGCCAGTAGTCAGCATTTGGCCTTTAGGGTAAGTGGCGGCATAAACGCGACGGGCATCATCGGCCAAGCTTTTCATATTCAAAGCGTCATAGCTTTTGACCAAGTAATACAAAGCCTCTTCTTGCGCAGGGGTGCCGCTGTACTCCTTGATCGCGGTTTGTGCTCGGTTGATAGCTGCGACATAGGCTTTGCGGCTGTAGTAATAGCGCGCGACATTCACCTCGGATTGCGCCAAGCTATTGATGATGTAGCGTTGGCGCTTTTCTGCATCTTCGGCGTATTTGCTTTGTGGGTAGCGGCGTAGTAAATCGTTAAAAGCCTGCAGCGACAGCTTGGCCGCATTTTGATCGCGCTCAGACAAATCTTGCTTGCTGATAAAACCCAAAATCCCTAAGTCATCGTTGAAGTTGATGATGCCTTTGAGATACAAGGCGTAATCCATGGCGGGGCTGGTGGGGTGCAGCTTTTCAAAGCGGTCGATAGTAGCAATGGCACTAGGGCGGTCGCCGCTTTTATAGTAAGCGTAAGCTTTCTCCAATTGCGCCTGCTGTGCCAATGGGGTACCAGCGGCTTTGCCTTCTAATTGCTCCCATAGGGGGATGGCTTTATCGTAGCCACTGATCTCCATCTCATCACGCGCTTCGGCGTAGATTTCTTGTGGTGTCGAATTGGGGCCGAGTTTCTTATAACCCTTGCCCGCGCAGCCAGCTGATAGCGCTAGAGCGCTTAGCATGGCGGCAAATGTAGTTAATCGTAGGTAAGTGCCTAGGCTCAGCTGCATGGATAATTGACCCACATAAAAAAACGCGCCAGTCTTCGTTAAAGCTGCGCGCCAAGAGAATAAATGATGCAAAAGATTATAGCCAGCACCACCCTAGTGACCGATGACATAGAAAGCGAATACAGTTTCTCGCAGGAAATCGAGGTGCGCAGCGGCACCATCAGCCTGAAGGAGCATGGTCAGCGCCTAGATAAATTCTTGGTCACAGCTGCGCCTGAGCTCTCACGCGGGTTTGTGCAACAGCTGATCGAGCAAGGTGCGGCGCAAGTCAACACGCAAGTGGCCAGCAAAGCGGCCTACAAACTCAAACTTGGTGATGTTTGGCGTTTTGAATTGCGCCCCAGTGCGCAGGCGCAGGCATTTCAGCCGCAAGAGCTGCCCATTGTGACGGTGTATTTGGACGAGCATATTCGCGTCGTCAATAAAGCCGCAGGCATGGTGGTACACCCAGCCGCAGGTAATTGGAGTGGCACGCTGCTCAACGGCCTACTGGCTTTAGACGCGCAGGCTGCTGGCCTGCCGCGCGCTGGCATCGTGCATCGCCTGGATAAAGACACCAGCGGCCTGATGGTGCTGGCGCGCACGCGCGCGGCTATGGATAAATTGATAGCCCAAATCGCCGCGCGTGAAGTCAAACGCGAATATTTAGCCTTGGCGCATGGCGACTGGGGCGATAACGGCGACCGTGAAGTCGAGGCCGCTATAGGGCGCGACACCCGTAACCGTCTGCGTATGGCAGTGGTAGATTTAGAGCGCGGCGAACATGGCAAACCTGCGCACACTTCGTTTTTTGTGCTCGATGGCAATGAAGATGCCACCTTTTTGCACTGCAAATTGCATACTGGGCGTACACACCAAATCCGCGTGCACGCAGCGCATATCCACCATCCTTTAGTGGCCGATGCGGTCTATGGCGGCCGCCCCAGTTTCGGTTTGGAACGCCAAGGCCTGCATGCGTGGCAATTGGGTTTTGAGCATCCCATCGTGCCTGGCAAACGGGTACAGTGCCTTGCACCTTTGCCGCCTGATATGGCGGCTGCGGTACAGGCCGCGGGCTTTGATTTGCCGCAGGCCAGTTCCTAACGATGGTAAAGGCCATAAGCGAAATTTTGAATCACGATATAATGCCGCGCTGAACCCATACAGCAGCTAGGCAGATTTTTGCTGTTGTGTTTGATACGGGTCTTTCGCAGCTTTGCATTCGCTGCTACAAAAGACCAATCCTTGTTCAAAATGGTTTTCTTGCGCACAGGCTCTGTATCAGCCTGTCAGGCTATAGGCTCAGAGCACTAAGCCTTTTTTGCTTGGCGATAGTTTTTGATAAAAACGCCTAAAAGGCTCTGCGGGCCCCTTGTCATTGCAAGCCCCGCTTCTTTGGTTGCACCCGCAGCCCTATTTCATGGTTATTTGCAGCACTCTGAAAGCATGCACACCGCATTAGATGAATCTTTGCTGGCAGCCAAGCGCGTGCTAGAGGCCGCTTTGTTGTGCGCTCGCGAACCGCTTTCTTGGCGCGATATGCACGCTTTGTTTGCCGGCAACCTAGAGCGTGCGCAACTCGAATCCCTGGTGGATGCCTTAGTGCGCGAATGGGATGCCAGCCGTGGCCTGGAGCTGCTGCCTGTAGCCACAGGCTGGCGCTTTCAAAGCCGTGCGGATGTGCACCCATTTCTGGAGCGCTTGCATCCTGAAAAACCCCAGCGTTATACCCGTGCCACGCTGGAGACTTTGGCCATCATTGCTTGGCGTCAGCCCTGCACCCGTGGCGATATGGAAGATATTCGTGGCGTCACCATCAACAGCCAAATCATCGATCAACTCAAAGACCGAGGTTGGATAGAAACCGTGGGTTACCGTGAAACCATAGGTCGCCCAGCCTTGTTTGCCACCACCAAACAGTTTTTAGATGATTTGGGGCTGCACAGCTTGGCGGATTTACCTGCGCTGCAAGCGCCCACTGCCGATGCTATGGAAAGGCTGCAAGGCGCTGCCGAGCAGGCCGATGCTGTGCACGAATTGCAGGCGGCTTTAGCAGCCAAAGGCATGGGCGATTTATTTGTAGAGCCAGTGCTGCAAGGCGATGCCTCATCTGAAATTGCTATTGAAAAAGAAGCTGCTCAGGCAGATTCTGCGCCAGAAAACCCCGAAAACATATTAAAAAAAGCGACTTCAGAAGCGCTTGCAAACTCCCCTTCAGAGCCTTATTCAGATGCGGCACCAAACGACAGCGCGCCGTAGTTTTTCACACTTATTTTTCGCATATTTTGCGAGCATCTCATCATGATCGACAACGAAAACCCCATCCCCGAGCAGCCGGCGGCTGTGCCAGATGCGGCGGAACCAGCCAAACCTGCACGCAA
>CAZSPW010000033.1:15236-17689 GCA_964608575.1 uncultured Burkholderiaceae bacterium
GCAGGCTGCGGATGCCCCTAAACCCGCCCGCAAAACCCGCGCCAAAAAAACAGCGCCTGCAGAGTCGCTGCCCGCTGAAACAACGCTTGCAGAGGCCAGCGTGGGTGTGGATGTAGGTGTGCCTGCTGCGCTCGCTGAACAAGCCAGCCAAGACGGGGCAGAAACCCTAGAAGCGTCAGCAGCGCAAGCTGCTGCCAGCCAAGACCGCCCAGCAGATGCGCAGCGCCAGCCGCGCGAACCACGCCAACGACGCGAGGCGCGCCCGAATCGCGGCAAACAAATTCCTGTGAGCGATGAGCCAGTTGCGCCTTTGGCTTTTGACGACATCATCGCTGGTGTTTTGGATGCTGAAGATGCACCCGATGCACCAGGTTTTCCTAAACGCGTGCTGCCGCCTCAGCCTGAACTGCCCAAGCTGCATAAAGTGCTGGCGCAGGCGGGCTTGGGCTCGCGCCTAGAGATGGAGCGCCTGATCGCCGATGGCGGCATCTCCGTGAATAACCAGCCTGCCCATGTGGGGCAGCGCATCCAGTGGGGTGACAAAGTGCGCGTCAAAGGTAAATTGCTGCGCCTGAATATCGCCCCGCCCATGCCGCGGGTGTTGGCTTATCACAAACCTGCGGGCGAGGTGGTGACCCATGACGATCCGCAAAACCGCCCCACGGTTTTCCGCCGCTTGCCACGCCTGCAACAGGGTAAATGGCAATCCGTTGGTCGTTTGGATTTGAATACCGAGGGTTTGCTTTTGCTCACCAGCTCGGGCGAGCTGGCCAACTGCATGATGCACCCCAGTTTTGGTTTGGAGCGCGAGTACGCCGCCCGCGTTTTGGGCGCGCTCAGCGCCGAAGAAAAAGAGCAACTGCTCGCCGGCATTGAGCTGGAAGATGGCCCAGCGCAATTTGGCTCTATCCGCGACGGTGGTGGAGAGGGTGCGAATCAGTGGTATCAAGTCACGATTAATGAAGGCCGCAACCGTGAAGTGCGCCGCATGTTTGAAACCTTAGGGCATGCCGTTAGTCGTCTGATTCGCACCCGTTATGGCGTAGTGCAGCTGCCGCGTGGTCTGCGCCGTGGTTTCTATATGGAGCTGGGGGAGCGCGATGTCAAAGCCCTCATGGAAGCGGCAGGCATGGATACCAGTGTGCGCCAAGGGCCGCTCACTCGCATAGACCCCAAACGCGAACAAGCCCGTGCGCGTGGCTTGCGCCGTGCCCAACCTAAGCCAGAAGCTTTGGATGGCGATCAGCAAGAGTTTCCAGACCAGGCTCAGATGCAAGGCTACGATGCGCAAGCTGCGCACAGCGATGATGCTGAGCAAGGCCAACAGCGCTTTCGGCGCACGCCGTTTGGGCGCAAGCGCCCAGTAGGAGGGCAGCGCCCAAGCGGACAAAACCGCGATGGCCAACGCCCATCCCGTTTTGAAGGGCGCACTCGCCCAGAGCAACAAGGGCGCCAAGATCGTCAGCCTCGTGCTTATGATGCAGATGATGAATTCAGCCAACGCGGCGTTAGCCACGAAAGCCCGTTTGAGGCCAAAGCCAGTCGCAAGCGGATTTTCTCTAGTGCTACCCAAGTGCCCGACATCATCAAAGCCCAACGCGCTGGCAATCGTCCCAGTGGTGCAGGTGGGCGCAGTAGTGGCGGGCAGGGCGGTATAGACCCTATGCGCACCAGTTTGGGCTTTATTGGTGGTGATAGCTATCGCAACAGCAGTGGCGGCAATGGCAATCGGCGCGGTGGTGGCGCAGGCCGCAAGAGCGGAGGCGCTTCAGGCCGCAATAGTGGCGGTGGCTTTGGTGGCCAGCGCAGCGGCGGCGGCCGTGGGCGCGGGCGTTAACAATCGCGCTGACTATCTATAGCAAAAACCGCAGCTCTAGGGCTGCGGTTTTTTTTGGGTCTTGGCTGGTTTCAGTCTTGCTTCAGTCTTGCATTTCTTGCTGTAAGCGCGTTACGGTGTCGATATATCTTTGCATGGCGGCGTCCACTTCAGTGCCGCGCAGTTTGTCCCATGCGTCCCACTTGGCGCGTGCCACGATATCGGTAAAACCAGGCTGCGCTTCGGTGTTGTCACCAACAGTGGCCTGTTTGTAAAGCGCATACAGCTGCAGCAAATCTTGTGGTGCAGGTTTTTGCGGCAATTTTTTGGATGCCACTACAGCAGCTTCAAACTGGGTGCTTAATGCCAACATGCGTATTCCTTTCTACTGATCAAACATCAAGTCTGTGCGCACTATAGCCTGATGCTTTATGTGCCATGCTTGAAAGACCTTAGAAAATTCGGAAAACTTTTTCTTGATGCAAGGCAAATCCGATCGACGCTCTTGTCCTTATAGTTGATTCGTATCTGCCGTTTAGTGCTTTTCATTTGTACTTAAATGGGGCAGGCCAGTCGTTTTTTACGGAGACAACAGCAATGGCTAAGACTAAAGACTATCGCCTAGGCGAATTCACCT
>CAZSPW010000034.1:0-17542 GCA_964608575.1 uncultured Burkholderiaceae bacterium
TGTATCCAACGAAAGCTGAGGTTAAAGCGCGAGCCTGTGGCGCGTTTGCGCGCAGGCACCGCGTGTTGCCAGCACTGTTGCAAATCACCTGCCATGATGAGCAAAGAGCCTGAGACCAGCGGGATGCAGAGTTTTTGCTGGTGATCGTCGTTGCGGCGCAGCACAAAATCGCGGGTGTGGCCCAGGCTTAGGGAGGCAATGGTGGGGCGGCGGCCCAATTCGGGCTCGTCATCGGCGTGCCAGCCCATGCGGTCTAGGCCGTCGCGGTACCAATTGAGCAAGACACCGTTAAAGGCTGTGCCGCTGGCGGCCTCTACCCTGTTTTTGATGTAGCGCAGGCCCCGATTCCAAGGCCGCGGCTGCGAGTGGATGCCTGCGTAACCGTAACTGGCGCCTGGGTCGCCGTACCAGGCTGTCCAGCGCGGCAGGGCTTGGGTTTTGCCGTAGATGCGGATGTGGTCTTGTTGCCAGTGCAGGTGGCGGAAGGGGATTTGCGCCAGGCTTTGGGCATCTAGGCTTTTCCAATCCATTTGTTGCCAGTCGCCACCATGGAACTCTTGCAAATAGGCGATGCAGCGGGCGCAGAGGGCAGGGTTAAAAAATGCAGGGATGTAGTGCAACTGCCCGCCTGGCACTTGGATGAGCCAGCCCTGTTGTGCGCTGTCATATTGCGCCGCGTAGCCAGGCAGTGGGGGCAGGCTAAAAGGCGGGTGAATGAAGGGCGGGGGCAGGTGGCCAAATAAATCAGGGTGCATGGGCGCGCTGGGGCTTAGTGGCCTGATGGTTTAGCGCGCGATTAGCTGCGGCAGCGCCGCTGCGGCAGCTTGCCATGTTGCTGCCAATAGGCTCAAGCCCCACAAAGCCAAACCTATCAGCCCACCCAATAGCGTGCCGTTGATGCGTATGCTTTGCAATTGGCTGCCTACTTGTGTTTCGATTTGCGCGACCATCCGCTCGCTATCCCAATTGCCCAAGGTGCGGCTGATGTGGGCTTGCAAAAATGCGCCAATATCGGGCGCAAGGTTGAGGATGGCGTTTTCCAAGCGGGCATTGAGACTGGCGCGCAAGCTGGCATCGGCTTGCAAAGTCTGGGCCAGCCATAGGCCTGCGTTTTCTAGTTGCAGGCGAATGCGGGAATGGTCATGTTGCAAATCGGCCAGCAGCCAAGTGCGCAAATCGCCTGCCATGCCGCGCACCAAGTCGTGCAGCTCTTGGTTTTGCGCTAAATCGTTTTGAAATTGCACTAGGCGTTGTTGCCAAACAGACGAGGTGGGGATGTCTTGGCGCAGGCGTTGCAAGTTGCTGTGGATTTCTTGGCGTACAAAGTGCGCGGGGTCGTTTTGTATATTGGTAAAAAAGTCTTGCAGCAATTTGGTCAGCAGGTCTGCGCCTTTATGGCCGAGCTTTTCAGTAGGCAGCACTACTTGCAGCTTGGGGTATTCGCGCTGTAACCACTGCGTTAAGGCCTGGGCAAAATGGCCATGAACGGCCGGTTGTGCGAGGTAGGCGGCCAGGTGGGTGAGGGTGTCGTCGAGCAGTTGCTGATGGCGGCCTTGGCGCATCAGGCTGGCGAGCAAATTGCCGAGCGCGCCGCGCATATCCATTTGCCCAAAAGCGTGTTGTACGCCGCGCAGCAGCAGGCGCTGGATGGGTGCGTCGTCTAGGCTGTGCACCAGGCCGCGCAGGGCTTGCTGGATGTGGCTGCCGAGTTGTTTGCGCTGCGCATCAGCGCCTAGCCAAGCGGCGGCAATGGCGGCCATGTCGCGCTCTTGCAGCAGGGTTTGCAGGGCTTGGCGATCAAAGAAATGCTGGCGCACAAATTGCCCCAGGTTGTTGGCAATGCGGCTTTGTTGGCGGCGCAAGATATCGGTTTCGCGGCTGATGAAGGGTATGGGGATGCGGCGAAACAGGGCCGAGACCGCAAACCAATCGGCCAGGCCGCCCACCAGTGCCGCTTCAGCACAGGCTTTGAGTGCGCCCTGCCACCACATGGGCGGCAAAAAAAGCGAGACGCAGAAAACCAAGCCCGCCCCCACGAGCCAGTAATGGGCACGGCGTTTGGCGGCGGCAAGGGCTAGGTTTTCCATCAAAAAAAGGAGCTGCTCAGGCAGATTTGGCGGCCTAAAAGCCCAAAAAGACTATTAAAAACCCCGCTCTGCAAAATCGCTTGAATGCGCCTATACGCGCCCAAAAGCATAGGCGTTTTGCTCGCTAATGCCCTCGATTTGGTCGATCAGGCGCAGCAGGGGTTTGAGTTCGATATAACGCGCACAAGTGTGGCGGATGTAGTGGATAAAGCGCGGTGCATCGGCTAGGTATTTGGCTTTGCCGTCGCGCAGGGTCAGGCGGGCGAAGATGCCAGCGACTTTGAGGTGGCGCTGCAGGCCCATCCATTCCACTGCGCGCCAGAATTCGCCAAAATCTTCGTGCACAGGCAAGCCCGCGGCGCGGGCAGCTTGCCAATAGCGCACCGTGACATCCAGTACAAAATCTTCAGGCCAAGAGATAAAAGCATCGCGCATCAGGCTGGCAATGTCATAAGTGATGGGGCCATAGACCGCGTCTTGAAAATCCAGCACACCCAAAGGCGCACCCGCGCGCAGCGGCAGCATCAAATTGCGCGGCATGAAGTCGCGGTGCACAAAGACGGGCGGCGCTTGCAGGACTTCGGCCACGATACGGTCAAACGCTTGCTGCAATACGGCTTGCTGTTTCTCGTCCAGCGTTTGCCCTTTGTGCTGGGCGATATACCAATCGGGAAAGAGTTGCAGCTCGCGCCGCAGCAGCGCCTCGTCATAAGGGGGCAGCACTTCGGCGCGGCTAGCCAGCTGCAATTGCACCAGCGCGTCTATGGCTTGCTGGAATAGGGGTAAGGCGGCAGCGGGCTGCTCGGGGTGCAGCGCCGTCATCATGGTGTGGTCGCCCAAATCGCTGAGCAACATAAAGCCCTGGGCTTGGTCCCAAGCCAAAATTTCAGGCACAGTCAGGCCCGCAGCACCAAAGAGGCGGGCAATGCGTACAAAAGGCTCGGAGTTTTCTTGCGCGGGCGGCGCATCCATGATGATGCGGCTGCCACCAGCGGCGCTGTCTATGCGTAAGTAACGCCGAAACGAGGCATCAGCAGAGGCGACGCGCAGGCTGTCTGGCAGCAGGCCATGTGTGGGCGCGATCGCCAGCAACCAAGTATGAAAAGCCGCTTGGCGCTGGGCATCTTGCCAAATCACAGGGGCGGCAGTTGGGGTGGTGGGGGCGGGGGCTAGGCTCATGGATAATGCGCGGTGAAATAAAGCGTAATGCCTGCAGGGCGATGGCTGCCCATGCCCTGCCAGCTTTGCTCGCGAGTTTAACGGTCTAGCCCATGTCTTTTGCCTCTTTTCACACTTTGCGCCACGCCTTACGCCCCAGCCCTGCCGCTTGGGGCGTGTTTTTACTGTGTGCGCAATGGGGGCAAGGTGCGCAGGCGCAAGCGCCCAGTTTGACGGCACCCATGCAAGCGCAAGCTGAGGATGGTGAAGGCCGCATGGATTTGAAGCTGGATGTGAACCAACTGCGACATAACAGCGCAAACAAGGCGGCGCAAATGCTGCATTTGGAAGGCGATAGCTTGGCTGGCGCTGTGGGCGAGAATGTGCTGCTTAAAGGCAATGCCCAATTGCGCAGCGACACGGCAATTGTGAAGGCCGATGTGCTGGAGTTTCGCCAAGAAGATAACCGCGCCCTAGCCCAAGGCCATGTGCGCATCTTCAAAGACGGGGATGTATTTGCAGGTGAGGAAGTGAATATCGACCCCGACACCATGCAAGGCTATATGACGCAGCCGAGCTACCAGTTTGCGCGCACTGGCGGGGGTGGCCGGGGCGAACGCATTGATTTCAAAAGCAAAACCGAGGCCACGCTGACGCAGGCCAACTACACCACCTGTGTTTGCACGCCGCAAGACCCGCAAGGCAGCTCCTGCGCGAGTGACGGCAAGCCCGCATGGGAATTGCGCGCCGAGCGCGTCGATTTTGATCAAACCGCAGAAGCGGGCTTGGCCACCAATGTGCAATTGCGCTTTATGGATGTGCCGATTTTGGCCGCGCCTAAACTGAGTTTTCCGCTGACCGATAAGCGCAAAAGTGGCTTACTGCCGCCGTCTATCGCCCTGGATAGCAAAAGCGGCTTTGAATACACCCAGCCGATTTATTGGAACGCCGCACCCAATTTCGACGCGACCTTTGCCCCCAGTTTAAAAACCAAGCGCGGCTTAGCTATAGGGCAGGAATATCGCTACTTAAGCCCAACGCAAGAGGCCAAGCTACAAGCCTCCATCATGCCTAGCGACCGCCTGCGCGGGCGCGATCGCTGGGGCTATGCAGGCACTTACGCGCAAAGTCTGCCCCTGCCGGTGCAGCGCAGCGCACGCGATAGCCTGCAGCTACAAGTGCAACTGCAACGCGTTAGCGACGGCAATTACTGGCGCGATTTCAACGATATAGCTGAGTTAGAGCAACGCATGTTGCCCAGTGATGCGCACTTGAGTTGGCATAGCGACAATTTCTACGCGCGGGTGCGCACCCTGAAGTGGCAAACCCAGCAAGTGGCTGAATCCATCATCGTGCCGCCCTACGACCGCTTGCCTGCCATCACCCTAGGCTGGGCCGCCGGTGGCGTTAGGGGTTTGAATTACCGCGTGGAGCTGGATCACACCAAGTTTTCATCTGACCCCACGATGACGGGCCAACCCAACGCCAAGCGTGCCGTTGGTAAGGCGGAGCTGTCTTACGCTTTGCGTCGGCCAGGCTGGTTTATCGTGCCTAGTGCTAAATTGCAATGGCGCAATTACCAGTTTGATACGCCGCTGGCGAGTGGCGAACGCCACCGCAGCTTAAGTGTGCCTACCGTGAGCCTGGATACGGGCTTGGTGTTAGAGCGATCGGCTCAATTTTGGGGGCGTGACTTTATCCAAACCCTGGAGCCGCGCGCTTTCTACACCTATACCCCTTGGCGCGAACAAAACGATTTACCCAATTACGACAGCGGGCAAAACGATTTCAATTTCAGCAGCATTTACCAAGACAACGCCTTTAACGGCGAAGACCGTATTGCCAATAACAATCTGCTGACCATAGGGGTGCAGTCGCGCCTGATCAGCCCGCAAGATGGCGGCGAGCTGCTGCGCCTGGCCTATGCCCAACGCTTGCGCTACACCGATCAGCGCATCGTGCTGCCTGGTGGCGTGCCCGATACTGCGCGTTTTTCTGATATGTTGTTTGGCGCACAAGCGCAACTCGACCCGCGCTGGAGCGCAGATGGCGTGGTGCAATACAACCCCAAGCTTGAGCGTTCAGAGCGCGCCACCCTAGGGCTGCGCTATCACCCCAGCCCCTATCGCAGCGTTTCTGCCGCTTACCGCTATCAATACGGGCAAAGCAAGCTGCTGGATGTCGGCTGGCAGTGGCCACTGGGCGCAGGCACCAAGGCGGCCGGCCCTTACGCACCAGGGCAAGGCTTGGGCGCCAATCGCTGGTATAGCGTAGGGCGCATCAATTACAGCTTGCCCGAGAGAAAAATCATCGATTCCCTGGTGGGTTTTGAGTACGATGGCGGCTGCTGGATAGGGCGCGTAGCACTGGAGCGCAGATCGAATACCGCAAGCCAATCGGGCAAGAAAATTTTGTTCCAACTGGAGTTTGTTGGCTTTTCCAGAATTGGCGCTAGTCCGCTGAAATCTTTGCAAGAGAATGTCCCGCGCTATCAATTGCTGCGCGAGCGCAGCGCGGATCAAGAGCGTCCTTTATTGAACTTTGAATCGGATCAAAACTGAATACGGGCATTTGCCCACAGCAATAAGTGCACAGGGAGTTGATGTATGCAATACCATTTTTACCGCCGTTTTTTAGCCACTGCCATAGCCGCCAGCCTGGGCTGCTTCGTAGCCAACGCGACTCACGCCGCCCCCGCCGCCCAACAGCGTGGTGTGCAAAAAAAAGCGGCTCCAGCTAAGGCCGCAGCCGCAACCGCACCCGCGCGCCTGCAAAGCAGCACCACCCTAGCCGATTACGGCCAACGCAACCCTGAGCAGCAACACATCAGTGACTGGATCGTGGCGGTGGTCAATAGCGAACCCATCACGCACCAGGAATTGCAAGCGCGTTTGGTGCGCATTGAATTGCAGTTGCAAAACGCTGGCCAGGCCTTGCCCGAGCGTGCCGAGCTAGCGCACCAGCTTTTGCAAAAAATGATAGACGACCGCGCCCAGGTACAAGAGGCCAAAGAAATCGGTATGCGCGTGGACGATGCCAGCGTGCAGCAGGCGCTGCAAAACATGGCTTCGCAAAACCAATTGACACAAGAGCAATTGCTGGCGCGTTTGCGCGCCGATGGCGTATCGATTTCCCAGCTGCGCAACGATTTACGCGATGAGCTGCTATTAGAGAAAATCCGTGAATACCAATTAGGGCAAATCAAAATCAGCGACAGCGAAGTCGATGCCTTTTTGGCTGCACAAAAAAAGGCTTTAGCTGAACCTGATAACGAACGCATCAATCTAGCGCAATTGCTGGTGGCCGTGCCCGAAGGCGCGAATGAAGCCAAGGTGGCCGAATTGCGCAAAAAAGCCGAGTCTTTAGCCGCGCGCGCGCAGCAAGAAGATTTTGCGATTTTGGTGAAATATTCCGATGCACAAAAGGCCAATGCAGGCGCGATGGGGCTGCGTCCCGTGGCTGAATACCCCGATATATTTGCCAAAGCAGCCAGCAAACTGCGCCCAGGCCAGATATCTGCGCCTATTCGTTCCGAAGCGGGCTTCCACATTCTGAAGCTGCTGGACCGCCAAAACGCCTCTTTAGCCGACACCGTGGTGCAAACCCTGGTGCGCCACATCATCATCAAACCTGCTGCGGGTGAAACCGAGCAGCAAGTCATTGCCCAACTGCGCCAAATCAAAGCCGATATCCAAAGTGGAAAAATCCGCTTTGAAGATGCTGCGGCCAAATACTCGCAAGACGGCTCTGCACTCAAAGGCGGCAGCCTGGGTTGGTCTGAGCCTGGGCAATTCGTGCCCGAATTTGAAAACGCCATGAATGCCTTGCCCGCAGGCCAAGTTTCCGAACCTATTGCCAGCCGTTTTGGCTTGCATTTAATTGAAGTGCAAAATCGTCAACGCGTGCGCGTCGATGCCAAACAACAGCGCGAACTGGCACGCCGCGCCTTGCAGCAAGAAAAAGGCGAGGAAAACTACAAAAACTGGGCCGAAGGTGTGCGCGCACGCGCATTCGTGGAATTACGCGCAGCACCTGAGGCAGCAGAAAAAGCCAAAATTTGATATGTTTTTCATAGCTGCCCAGGCAGATTTAACGGCCTAAATCGCCAAAAATAAGCCTAAATATTCGTATGCTGCCTTGGTCGCAAGAATTAGAACGCAGCGCCTACGCTCTCGCTGGCGGGCGCTTACAGCAGTTGCGTGCTGTGCATGTGGCCAGCATAGATTCGACCAACAGTGCCTTGCTGCAAGCTGCGCAGCAGGGCGATATTGCCCCGCAAGTATTGTGGGCCGATGTGCAAACCGCGGGGCGCGGGCGTATGGGCAGGCAGTGGCACAGCGCCCAGCCCTTGATGACAGAGCAAACGGGACAAACGGGGCAAACAGCGCCAGCACCACAGCGCAGCCTGACTTTTTCTATTGGCTTGCCTTTTGCGCCGCAAGACTGGTCTGGCCTATCTTTGGTGGTAGGCGTGGCCGTGGCTGAAGTATTGGGCGCTACTGTGCTGCTGAAATGGCCTAACGATATTTGCGTGCGCGAGGCAACAGGCTATGCCAAATTGGGCGGCATTTTGCTGGAAACCCAAGCCCTGCCTGAGGCGGCCGCCACAGACTTGGCCGCGAGCGCAGGTTTACACAAGGGGGCAGCGCGCTGGTTGGTAATAGGCCTGGGGCTGAATCTACAAGGCCAGCCCAGTGGTGATTTGCGTGCGCCCGCTACCGATTTGGCCAATAGCCTAGGCCCAAGCACGGCCGCCGCTTTATTGGCCGATGTGCCCGGCTTGTGCGCGCGCTTGGTATTGGCCATTTTGCAGGCCGTTTTGCGTTTTGAACGCACGGGTTTTGCACCTTTTGCCCCCGCTTTTGGCCAGCGCGATGTGTTGCTGGGTCAACGCATCGCCACTTTTCACGATGGTCAAATGGGGCAAACTGGTCTAGCCCTAGGCGCGGCGCTAAACGGCAGCTATCGCTTACGCTTAGACCATGGTGGCGAACAGGCCATTCATAGCGCCGAAATATCTTTGCGCCCTTACGGGGCGGCCTAGCATGAGAACTTGTTTTGTATGAAGCTGCGTTTTTTAGTGTTGCTGCTGTTGCTGGCTAATGTCTTGTACGCTCTTTGGCACCAAGGCGCCTTGGCGATCTGGGGCTTGCAGCCCAAAGCTGTGCATGAGCCCCAATTTGTGCAACAACAGCTACAGCCGCAAATGCTGCAATTGCGCCACGACCAAAAAATGCGCCAACAGGCACAGCGCAACAACCCCACGCAGTGCTTACTCTCGCCCTTGCTGGATATGGCAGTAGCGCAAAAAGTGGAGGCTCTGGCCAGTAGCGTTCTGCCGCCAGGTAGCTGGCAAAATTTGCCCATCAATACCCCTGGGCAATGGATGATTTATATGGGGCGTTACCCCAATGAAGCGGCGCTGATCAAGAAACGCCAAGAGTTGGAACGCCTGCGCATCAGCCCCATAGAAGCTGCGCCAAATGACTACCAGCCAGGCCTGTCTTTGGGGTATTTTGACAATGTCGAACAGGCGCAAGCGGCGCTCGCTCAGGCGCAAAGCCGCGGGGTGCGCAACGCGCAAATCATCACCCTGAAAGCACCTGTAGAGGGTATGCGTATTCGGATAGACCAGGCCACCGAAAATATGCGGGCGCAATTGGCCAAGATGCGCCCAGTATTGCAGGGGCAAGAATTTGTCCCTTGTCCATAAGGTTAGGCCATGAGCTTACAAGTTGATGATTTTTCAGGGGCAGGCCATGGTGCCAGCCCAGCACGCGCAGTCTCAGCGCATAGCGCCAATGCCCGCGAAGAGGCTCTAGAGCGCGCACTGCGCCCCAAATTGCTGGACGAATATGTTGGCCAGCAAAAAGTGCGCGAGCAACTGGAAATTTTTATAGGCGCAGCCAAAAAACGCCAAGAGGCGCTAGACCATGTGCTGCTGTTTGGCCCGCCCGGACTGGGCAAAACCACTTTAAGCCACATCGTGGCGCAAGAGCTAGGGGTCAATCTGCGCCAAACCAGTGGCCCCGTGCTGGAAAAACCCAAAGATTTAGCCGCCTTGCTCACCAATTTGGAAGCTGGAGATGTGCTGTTCATTGACGAAATCCACCGCCTATCGCCCGTGGTGGAAGAAATCCTCTACCCCGCGCTGGAGGATTACCAAATCGACATCATGATCGGCGAAGGGCCATCGGCGCGCAGCATCAAGCTCGATTTGCAGCCCTTTACCTTAGTGGGTGCCACCACCCGTGCGGGCATGCTGACCAACCCCCTGCGCGATCGCTTTGGCATCGTCGCACGGCTGGAGTTTTATACGCCCGAAGAATTGCAACGCATCGTCACCCGCAGCGCAGGGCTGCTGCAAGTGCCCATAGATGAGGCCGGCAGTTTTGAAGTGGCCAAGCGCAGCCGCGGTACGCCACGCATTGCCAATCGCCTACTGCGCCGGGTACGAGATTTTGCCGATGTCAAAGGCAGTGGCAGCATCACGCTGGAGATGGCGCAGCAAGCCCTAGCCATGCTAGATGTTGATCCGCAAGGCTTTGATTTGATGGATAGAAAACTGCTGGAGGCGGTGATTCACCGCTTTGATGGTGGCCCTGTGGGGCTAGACAATATCGCCGCCAGCATAGGGGAAGAGGCCGGCACGATAGAGGATGTGATCGAGCCGTATTTAATTCAGCAAGGCTTTCTACAGCGCACGCCTCGTGGGCGTATGGCCACACAGCTTGCATGGCGACACCTGGGTTTGTTGCCGCCCAACAAATCGCCTGATTTGTTTACCTAGGCTGGTGCTGGTGGGTGCTGCACAACTGCCCACACAACTACCCCTCGTGCAAGGCAAACCGTACACAAGCGCACGCCCATCCCAGATGAGCTTGGCTCAACCCGATTGCGGCGCTTGGCTTGGGCACTAGGTATAGGGCACTAGCTAAAGGACATGAGGTATTAGGCATTGGGCGGCACATAGCCGGCCGCTTGTTCGGCACCGCTGCCAAAGAAGTGGTTTTCCATCTGGCGTTTCAAATAATCGCGGGCGCGCGCATCGGCCAGGTTCAGGCGGTTTTCGTTCACCAGCATGGTTTGCAGTTTGATCCAGTCCGCCCAGGCTTCTTTGCTGACATTGTCAAAAATCTTTTTACCCAACTCGCCTGGGTAAACCTGAAAAGCCAAGCCTTCGGCTTCTTTGCCCAATTTGATGCAGTGAACCATGCGTGTCATGTTGAAAACCCTTTCTGTCGCTATGCGCTACGATAAGCGCCCGATTATCACCGTTTGGCCTTAGCCCTATTCGCCCTATGACTGCTTGTACCCGTTTTTCTGGCTTTACCCTGCGCCGCCTGCTTTTGGCTATGGGCGTGATTTTTGTCGCCATGCTGGGGGTTGGTTATTACCTGCAGGAATACAGTGGCCTCACACCCTGCCCCATGTGCATCGTGCAACGCTATTGCTATGCCGCTATCGCCGCGATTGCGCTGCTGGCTGCCATGTCGCGCAATGGGTGTTTACACAAAGCCGTGGGTTGGGCCAGCATCGTCATTGCTGGTTTTGGCGCTTTTACCGCAGGGCGACAAAGCTGGCTGCAATGGAACCCACCCGAGTTTTTCAGCTGCGGACGCGACCCCTTCAGCATGGTGAACAATATCGGCATCGCCAAAGTGCTACCCAAGGTATTCGCCGGCCACGGCGATTGCACGGCGGTGGATTGGACCTTTTTAGGCGGCTCCATCGCCAATTGGTCCTTCCTGGTTTTTAGCGCCAGCATCATCGCGCTATTGGCTGCCCTGCTGTGCCGCCACTGCACCAAAAAATAAATGCTTATGTCAGCGCCCACTTCTCACCTATGGCAAGACTGGACAAGTCCAGCCTTGGCAGCGCATCTGGCTGATTTGCAAGCCGCTGGGCGTTTGCACCAAGCCGTGGCGGTGCTGCCCATAGCCGCGACCGAGCAACACGGCCCGCATTTACCCTTGCATGTGGATAGCGCCATTGTGCAAGCCCTGTGCGATAGTGCGCGCACACAGCTCCCTAGCGAAGCACCGATTTGGTTTTTGCCCACGCAGGCGGTGGGTTTGAGTGTGGAGCACACCAGCTTTGCCGGCACACTCAGCCTGCGGCCTGAAACCGCGCTGGCGCTGTGGCAAGACATCGCCGCTGGCGTAGCCGCCACGGGCATACGCAAGCTGCTGATTTTCAACAGCCATGGCGGCAATGTGGGGTTGATGGATGTGGCCGCACGGCAGATTCGTGCGCAGCATGGCATGGCGGTGTGGCATAGCTCGTGGTTCAACCTGCCTTTAGATGCCAGCACACAAAATTTATTCAGCGCAGACGAGCAGCGCTTTGGCATCCACGCAGGGCAAATGGAAACGGCTTTGATGCTGGCTATTGCGCCGCATCTGGTGGATAGCCCCAAGGCGCAGCGGTTCACCAGCAGCTCACAAGCACGCGCTAGCAACTGGCCGATATTAGGTAATGGCCGTGCGGCCAAATTGGGCTGGCAAATGCAGGACTACAACGCCCAAGGCGCAGCCGGCCATGCCGCCGCCGCCACCGCCGCCCAAGGACAAACGGTACTGCAAGACGCCAGCGCCAAATTCGTGCAGCTTTTACAAGAAATCAGCCGCATCCCGCTCAACCAAGTTTTACATCTGCAAAAAACATAGCTGCTCAGGCAGGTTTTACGGCCTAAACGGCAGAATTGTTGTTGAAATTGGCTGCTCCACCACCCGCAGCCCCCCATATCGCCCCACCTGCCCTATGGAACACAACACCTCACTCATCGCCACGCTGGCCATAGGTTTTAGCATCGCTTGGGTGTTGGGCTTTTTGGCCGAGCGCATCAAAGTGCCAGCCTTGGTGGGCTATTTGATCGCGGGCATCATCGTCGGACCAGCCACGCCGGGTTTTGTCGCCGATGTGCATTTGGCGACGCAGCTGTCAGAGATTGGCGTGATGTTGCTGATGTTTGGCGTGGGTCTGCATTTCTCGCTCAAAGATTTACTTGCCGTCAAACGCATAGCCCTGCCCGGCGCCATTGCCCAAATGGGCCTAGCCACAGCACTAGGCATGGGGGTGGCTGGGCTTTGGGGATGGAGCTGGGGCAGCGGCTTGGTGCTGGGTTTATCCCTGTCTTGCGCCAGCACGGTGGTGCTGCTCAAAGCGCTGGAGACACGCGGCATTTTGGAGAGCATAAACGGGCAAATCGCCGTCGGCTGGTTGGTGGTGGAAGATTTGGCCTGTGTGCTGCTGCTGGTGCTGCTGCCGCCGCTGGCCGGGGCCATGGGCGGCACAGCCATGGATGCAGGCGCGCAAACCCTGTGGCTGAGCATAGGCAAAACTTTGTTGCAAGTTGCCGCCTTTATCGTCTTGATGCTGGTCGCAGGGCGGCGTTTATTGCCTTGGGTTTTGTGGCAAATCTCGCGCACAGGTTCGCGCGAGCTGTTTACCCTCTCGGTCATCGTCGCGGCCATCGGCATTGCCTATGGCGCGGCGCAGCTCTTTAGCGTGTCTTTTGCCCTAGGCGCGTTTTTTGCCGGCATGGTGATGCGCGAATCTGAATTCAGCCACCGCGCGGCTGAAGAATCCCTGCCCCTGCGCGACGCCTTCTCGGTGCTGTTTTTCTTGGCTGTGGGCATGTTGTTTGAACCCAAAATTTTGCTGGAACAACCCCTGCATGTTTTGGCCGTGGTGGGCATCATCATTGTCGGCAAATCGCTGGCAGCGATGGCCATCGTCTTGGCCTTTCGCTATCCACTCAATTCGGCGCTCACGGTATCGGCCAGCTTGGCGCAAATTGGCGAGTTTTCTTTTATCGTCGCGGGCTTGGGTTTAAGCCTAGGCTTGCTGCCCGCCGAGGGTATGAGCTTGGTGCTGGCTGGTGCGCTGATCTCCATTGCCCTCAACCCCTTGTTATTTGCCACGGCTGAACCCTTGCGGCGCTGGATTTTAAAAAAATCAGCCTATGCTCGCAGCTTAGAAGCGCGTGACGACCCCTATGCCGAACTGCCGATGAGCACGGACCGCAAATTTTTGGAAGGCCAAGTCGTGCTGGTGGGCTATGGCCGCGTCGGGCGGCGCGTCGGGCGTGCGCTGGCGTTTCGCCACATTCCCTTTGTAGTGGCCGAACAAAACCGCGAGCTAGTGGAAGACCTGCGCAAACAAGGCATAGCTGCCGTCTCTGGCGACGCCACCGACCCCACAGTGCTGATACAAGCCCATATTGCCCAAGCGGCCATGCTGGTGGTGGCCACGCCCGACCCGCTGAATGTGCGGCAAATGGTGAACACTGCCAAAACCCTGAACCCCGAAATTGAAATCGTGCTGCGCACGCATAGCGAGGACGAATCGCGCCTATTCCGCAAAGAAAACCTAGGCACCGTATTCTTTGGCGAAGAGGAACTGGCCAAGGGCATGACCGAGCATGTGCTCGAACGCTTTGACCCCCAGTTTTTTAGCGCGTCTGACGAAAAGCCCAGCTAGAAACCCACTGCCCCAACGCAGGCTAAGATGCCTGCTCAATGCTTAAAATTCAGTATGTTTTAGGGGTTTTAGGCCGTAAAATCTGCCTGAGCAGCTCCTATTTTTGACATAGAACACCCCCTATGCAACATCGACAAGGCCACACCATTTTCATCAGCGGCGCTTCGCGCGGCATAGGCCGCGCTATGGCTGAACGCTGGGCACAAGAGGGCGCAAATCTCATCCTTGCCGCCAAAACCCTGGTGCAGCACGACAAGCTACCTGGCAGCCTAGAAGAAACTGCTGCAGCTGTGCAGGCCGCTGGCGGCCAAGCCCTGTGCGTGGTGATGGATGTGCGCGACGAGGCCAGTGTGCAAGCCGCCGTGGACACAGGCGCGGCACATTTTGGTGGCATAGATGTTTGCATCAATAACGCAGCGGCCTTTCACATGCAGCCTTCTATGCAAACCAGCGCCAAGCGCCATGATTTGCTTTTTGCTATCAACGAGCGCGGCGCTTGGTTAACGACCCGTGCTTGTTACCCGCATTTGCAGGCCTCAGCCAAGCGGGGGCGCAAGCCCCATGTCCTCAGCCTAGCGCCGCCAATAGATGTGCGCGGCGTGTGGTTTGAACACACCAGTTGCTATAGCGTGAGCAAATATGCGCTGAGCCTCTATACCCTAGGCTGGGCGCGCGAGTTTGCCGCCGATGGCATAGCCGCCAACTGCCTATGGCCACGCACAGGCATTGAGTCACCCGCTGCACTGGTGCATGGCGGGCCAGAGCTGCTACGCGAATTCCGCAGCGCCCGCATCATGGCCGATGCAGCGCAGGCCATCATCAGCCAGCCAACCAGCTACACAGGGCAATTTTGCATAGACGACAGCAGCTTGGCGGAATTGGCAGGCGTGAAGGATTTTGATGCTTATAGCGTGCAAGCCGGCGCGGCGCTGGTGCCTGATTACTTCATCCCTGCCCATCGCCCCGCGCCTGAAGGTGTGCAGCTCTCGCGCTTTCGTTTGTATGAATTGGGCGAGGATCACCCACCCATGGGCTAGTGCCAGATGGCAAACTGGCATACTGCAAAGCTTATGAAGTTCTCTCAATTCGGACAAAAATTCAGCCAAAAAACGGGCGCGCTGCAGCTCATGGACGACCTGGCCTTTGCCGCCAACAGTGGGCAGATACAAGCCATGCTGGGCGGCGGTAACCCGGCGCGCATTCCTGAAGTGGAGGCGGTTTTTCAGCAAGCCTATAGCGATTTAGGTGCAGCGGGTTTTAGCGCAGTGGTGGCCAGCTATAGCGGCTCGCAAGGCGATGCGGCGTTTTTGCAAACCCTGGCCGATTTTTTTAACCGCCAATATGCTTGGGGCATCACGCCTGCGCATATCGCCATCACCAATGGTTCGCAAAACGCATTTTTCTATCTGTTCAATTTGTTTTCCGGGCAGTATGCGGGCGGACAAAAACGCAAAGTTTTGCTGCCCTTAGTGCCTGAATACTTGGGTTATGCCGATGTGCATGTGGATGCGCCGCATTTTGTAGCGGCCCGGCCCAAGCGCGAGGCCACGCGCTACCGCGGACAAGAGGGTTTTTTCAAATACCGTATGGATTTTGCCGAAGTCGAGCGCCTGTTGGCGCTGGGGGATATCGGTGCGATTTGCTGCTCGCGCCCCACCAACCCCACGGGCAATGTGCTGACGGACGAAGAAATCCAGCACCTGAGCACCCTAGCCGCCGCGCACGATATACCGCTGATCGTGGATTACGCCTACGGCACGCCGTTTCCAGGCATCATTTTCAACCATGCCAAGGTGGAATTCGCGCCACACCATATTTTGTGTTTTAGCTTATCGAAAACAGGGCTGCCGAGTTTGCGCACAGGCATCGTCGTGGCTGCGCCCGAGGTGGTAGCCGCCATCAGCGCGCTGAATGCGACACTCAACCTAGCGCCCGGGCGTTTGTCCGCCGCTATTGCCCAGCCATTGTTGGCGCACGATGGCAAGGGCAGCTTGCTACAACTATCGCAAGATGTCATCCGCCCGTTTTACCAAGCGCGCGCCAATTTTGCGATAGCTTTATTGCAACAGGAATTAGCCGGCTATCCGCTGCGTATTCACCAGCCAGAGGGTGCGATTTTTCTCTGGCTATGGTTTGAGGGTTTACCGATTTCGACCGATGTTTTATACGAACAGCTCAAAGCTGCGGGCACACTGGTGGTGCCAGGCGCGTATTACTTCCCAGGACTAGATACCACACAAGAGCGCCACGCCCATGAGTGCCTGCGTATGAGTTACGCTCAGGACGATGCTGCACTGCGCATTGGCATAAACACCATAGGAAAACTGGTGCGCGCAGCGTATGACTCCACTTCTGCTTGATTTTTATGCCGCCACCCATGCCCCAACGCCGCCTCACACCTGCAGCCCTAGAGCGCAGTATGCAGTGGGCGCATTTTGCCAGCCCAGACTTAGAAGCGGTGCTGACCAGTGCTGCCAGCCTATTGCTGCAACGCAATTGGTCTTTGGCTACTGCAGAAAGCTGCACGGGCGGCTTGATTGCCGCAGCCTGCACCGAGCACGCTGGTGCCAGCAATTGGTTTGAGCGCGGTTTCGTTTGCTATAGCGCCGCCGCAAAAACCGAACAACTGGGCGTAGCCAACACGCTTTTAGCGCAATACGGCACCGTGCATGAGGAGGTAGCGCGGGCCATGGCGATGGGCGCATTAACACATAGCCACGCACAAATTGCCCTCGCGGTCACAGGCTGGGCGGGGCCGGCCAGCGCCGACCCAAACCAGGCTATCGGCACGGTGTGCTTTGCCTGGGCCTTTGCTAACAACACCCATAGCGAAACCTGTGTTTTTGCAGGCAGCCGCGCTGCGGTGCGCGGACAAGCCGCCTTGCACGCCCTGCAAGGCTTGGTTGAATACATCCGTTTGGAATGAATCATGTCTGATGCTTTACACACCATCACTACGGCCTTAAACACCATCGCCATTGAATTGGCGCGCACCAATCAATTGCTGGCGCAAAGCCTGCCGCAAGCGCCCAGCGCGCCCGACTGGGAGGCAGCTATCGCCTGGCGCTGGAGGAGCCAAAACGGGCGCCGTTGGCTAGCGCCTGTGGCGCAATTTCGTGCCCCGATACTGGCCGATTTACACGAAGTTGACGAACAAAAAGCGAAATTACTGCAAAACACCGTATTTTTCCTTGCTGGCAAGCCTGCCAACCATGTGCTGTTATCAGGCGCACGCGGTACAGGCAAATCCTCCCTCATCAAAGCGGTTTTACAAGAATTAGCGCCGCAAGGTTTGCGTTTGATTGAAGTCGATAAAAACGATCTCATCGATCTGCCTGAAATCGTGGAATGGGTAGAAGGGCGCAGCGAAAAATTCATCATCTACTGCGACGATATGAGCTTTGATGCGGGCGAGACGCAGTACAAGGCGCTGAAATCGGTACTGGATGGCTCCATCGCCACCACCAGCAGCAATGTGCTGGTTTATGCCACCAGCAACCGCCGCCATCTTCTGCCTGAAACCATGCGCGACAACGAAAGTTATCAGCACACACCAGATGGTGAATTACATCCGGGCGAGGCGGTGGAGGAAAAAATATCTTTATCTGAACGCTTTGGCCTGTGGCTGAGTTTTTACCCATTCAGCCAAGATGAATATCTGCGCATTGCCGCGCATTGGCTGGCTGATTTTGGCGCCAGTGCAGAACAAATCGAAGCTGCGCGCGGTGATGCCCTGCTCTGGGCTTTAACACGCGGCTCGCGCTCAGGTCGCGTCGCGAAACAATACGCCCAAGATTGGGCTGCACGCAACA